>NZ_BKNN01000057.1 GCF_008993995.1 Acinetobacter brisouii | reverse complement strand
TTTAACTACTCTCGGACACAGCCTATGCCTTTTTTCAGGTAATACATACATTTTTGAACTTTCTAATAAATGCTCTAAATGTCTAGGCAAATTACCTGCCGACTCTAAAGGCGTATGCCTCAATATAGAGTGTATTTGCATACACTCATTTTTACAGCAATTTGCATTTTTTTACTTAACTGACTGGCATTACTCACTTAGAGGGCTTTTCTTCACTGGCTACCACATCCCACGATTCTTCTAATCGCTCTGCATCAATCTCGTGTCCATCAGCCGCTTGCGCGATTCGTCCACCTTGGACTGCCAAGTCTTCGAGTACGAGATTGCAGGTTTTGGCGTAGTCCGCAATGGCTTCACTGGAAGTTGTGGACAGACGTTGGTTTGCACGACTGATTTGCTCTGACAGCCCGCGATTAGCCACATCAACACTACGAGCGGCAGCAGCCGCATCTTGTATTTTTTTACTCGCATTTTGTTCTACCTTTAAAAGTTGCTCTGCCCATGTTTTTTCTCGAGTAATTGCATCGATTTTGGCTTTTGTATTGGCTTCTGTTTGATCTGCTTTGTATTTGTCAAAATCAGCTTTGACTTGGTTCACTTTCTCAGTACAAACAGCACCAGCTTTATTCAAATCATTTGCCAAACTGTTGCTCTGCCATGTCTGAAATAGGCTGTATATCAACAGGACGATGATTATCGACCAACGCTTATTCGACAGCACCCAAAGAAAAACTTTGCATAAGAAGTCCCAAATCGCCTTTATGATTAAAAGTGTCGTTGTCATGCGTTGGCTCCTAAACATTTCTGCATACGTGCATGCTGACGATTCCAAACACCAGCACAACCACGGTTTACACGACAATCCACTTTCTTGCCGCCTACACGTGAAAAACGCCATGCCTCCAGTGATTTACAAGCCTGAACGTATTTACCTTGCTTTAAATTGCTCAGCATCTTGGATGATGACCAGGCACCCGTCCCAAACTGATAAGTGAAGTCCATATAAACATCATATTCATCCTGTGAAAGCTTCACGCCTGACAGTGATTTGTTAAAGACTTTCGCATCTTTGGCCATATGTACTTTTAAGTATTCAAGCCCTTGTTTTTGGGTGATTGGCTTATCTGTGATCTTGATTTTTGAGCCATCTGGCTTAACAGTAGATCCAAAACCCTGTGTTACAACTCGACCTGTGTCATAGTACGGCTTTGAGCGCCACCCCTCATATCCAGATGTCCATAAAACTCCGCCTGAACTGACCATTGATGTAAGTAATACGGCGATTTTAGTCTTGTTCGACATCACGCCCTCCTTTCTCTATTTTTTTCATTTCAAGTGCATGTATCTCTTGGGCACGTTGGTCTGCTTTGTACTTGTAATACCAAGTCACAACAGAGCCAAAAACACTCACCAAAAGGCCGCTAATTGCAGCAAAAATACTGATTAATAAACCAATATCTAAGCCACCTAGCCACGTAAACACCCCTGTTGCACCACCTGCTACTGCGGTCTTTGCCGCCATTGCTGTCATGCTTGCTGCGGTATCAATTGCTTGCTGATCTGCCACGGTTTCCCCCGATTTTGGCAATAAAAAAACCCCACGTTTGAACGTAGAGTTTTTAGAAATTGAGGAAATTAAGCGAGGCTTACAGGGGTTGGGTCTTAATTGTCAAAAGCAAAGCGACCTTCATCAAGGATCTCATGATGCTTCTTAGGAATGTAAACACCACTTTCAGCATTATCGATGCGGCGCATACGGTTACGATAACTCTGCATTGCATTTGGCTTGGTGATACGGCGCGATGGGTTCTTTGCATTGAACTGCTCAATTTCACTCCAAACTTCCGACAATGCTTCTTCATCATCATTCATTTTGGCACGTGAGAATTGTGCAAGTAGCTGAGAACGTCTCGCTTGTAAGCGTGTATTCATTTGATAAATAGCGGATTTCCCCTCAGTCGCTGTACGGACATCAGATGGAGAGAAGCCAAGTGCCTGACCAATCACGCCCATGGTACTAACTTCATCCAAAATGCTAATACCTGTCTTATCTTGAGCACCTTCCATTTGATAGCGCATTGACTTTAATGGAGATTTTAAAGCAACTGGCAACATATCTTCCAAACCGCGCCCAAAGTTACCATCGCTAATATTGTTTAATCCTTTTAAAAAGTTTGTGCCAATCCCTGCCACTGGTCCAAGTGCCCCAGCCATTGCAGATTCAGCCCAACGCTGCCCCTCTAAACCCTCCTGAACATCAGGTAAGATCAGACTATTCAAGCCAACACGCCCAGAAATATCCCATTGCGTAGCACGTGATACCCCTTTCGCAATCATATTTGATGCTGTATCACCAAAGAGATCCGCCAGCATGTTACGTAATGCCACCTCAGCATCCCATGGCTCATCATCACTGCCACCAATCATGGATGCTCCAGCCAATAGTATACCGACCAACGGCAAGCCAAGTACGCCAGATGCTAAGGCATGAGTCGTCAATAGACCTGCTAATGTTTTACGTGCCTGTGCTCGATCTTCTGGCTTTTCTGCCTTAATTGCTTGATATGCTTGGCGTGTCAGCAAATAAACCATGTTTTGGCCAAACTGTTTGAACAGGAAAATAACTTTAGCCACATTGCCTTGCATGAGTCGTGGACGGTTACCTGCACTATAGTCAAAATGACTTTGGTAGGTTACATCTGCTGCCTGATCAAATGCTTCGGCATGGCTTGCTCCACTTTCTTTAGCTAAACGATAACCTGCCATAAAGGTAGCAGATCGGTTAAAGCGTTCTGCGTGGTGAAACAAGAAACTTGCCCAACGCATAATCGGACATAGTTTCCACATCACACCGCTATCCTCACCTTGAGCAATACCAGCCAAGTCATGTGCCTGAGTGACATCAATCACCCCTCGGCTTACTGCTTCATTGTATGCTTGTAATTCTTCACCAGTAAGAATCTTAGATAGATCATTCTTGGCTTTGACTGCCTGTTCAGATGCCTTTATTAATGCCTGGCTAGATTTCTGATACCCCCACTTTGCACCCATTACAGGTAAAGTCACTAACGGTGTTTGCAGTAAGTTTACAACTGCCGATGCTGGAGATAAGCCAAGGTAATATAGGAATCCGACACTAGTGAGCGTACTCGAGAGTGGATTTGATTTTGGATTCATCAAATTTTCATGGCGTTTATTCATCTCATTGATGACACGTTGCGCGGTTGGTTGATCATATTCAGGATCTTCCTTGGCTTTATCATCTGCATATTTCTGCATTTCAGATAGCTGCTCATCGAGCAGATCTGAATAACGCAATTTGGCAAGATACCCAGCCCCATGAAAGATGTTCTGAGCAAAGGCACGGCGAGCATCTTGGCTAAAGCCAGCAGTCCCTTTACGATGAATACCATGTTTCGCCCAGGATAAATCTGGCAATGAAGATAGGTAAAGTTGTGCAAGCGTATCTTCTAACTGTGCTTTCTCACTGGCCGAGATCCCAAGATTATCTAACTCATTATAAAGATTAGACATAAAACCACGACCAACCATGTCACGGCTGGCGTTGTAGTCTTTATCCAATACAACTTTATCAACCTTACTGTTTGGATATTTATTGATGAGCTCATTACGTAAAGCTTGAGCCTCTGCCATTGTTTCCGCACGACTAACACTTTCAACCTGATTACTACTGTTTCGTACAATCACCACATATTTACCAAAACGCGCCAATGGGAAATACACACCTTTCAATTTATGAAAAAAGTCTGCATCCATTTGCTGTAATAACTCAGCTTTACGCTCATTGCTCATACTGGCACGTAAAATACGTTCACGAATCGCATCACGAATATGACGATGTTGTTTAGAGTAAGCATCACGTGCATCGGTATAGACCTTCTGAGCTTCAGGTGACAAGCCTTCAAAACGCTGTCTTAAGGCAACATATTTCAGGTAGTTATCACCGTGCTGGTGAGGTTTTGCTGGGTCCATTTGAGCTAAAGTAGAATCATGCATCAATTCTGCCAAGGCTTGTTCATCATCCAATTTAGCCCATTCACGGACTAAGGTATCTGCCTCTGCTCCAGCATCATTTTTATCAGCATCCATTTGTGCGGCCAAATTATTGTACTTGGTCAACTGCGGCAAAATCTTATGATAGATTTCTGTCAATTGACGGCGACCTAATGCCTGTAATCCAATCCCTAACCAGTCTTTAAACGTATATCCCATACGCTGCTGAATGGATTTCACAGACGCATTTTTAATACCTTCGCTGAGCTTATTAAGTGACTCGTTAATATCAAAATTACGGCTGTATAACTTGTCATTTTCAGCATTGGATTTTTCAAAGAAATTGACAATATCATCAGGGCTGAGTACACTTTGACCAGAAGCTTTGCTATCTACTACTCCTCGCAATTGGAGCGAGGGAAGCGTAGAATTTGCAGAATCTTCAATCGAAGCTGAGTCTTTGTGAACCACACCCAACGAAACATCTTTTTGTTTCTGAAGTTGGGATTGTCGTACAAAGTCTTGGCTTTTTTTATTTCTATAGTAAACAAGATTATCTAATCGTTTGTTTAGCCAAGTCTTAAAATTCTCCTTTCCAAAAGCTGTTGCGAGTTCATTAATCGTATATCGTCCCTTATTCTTACTTAAATGAATGGCTGAAATTACTGGATTACCTGCACTATCTTTCATTGACGTTAGAATAATCAAGCCATCCTTTTTGTCAGAATGTAATACTGCTAATGGATCTGTGAACTCATTAGGAAGCTGTTTAATCTGTTCTATAGTCAATTGATGACTGACATCTTTTTTACCATCAACCTGCCCTGTAATTTTGCGTAAAGTCTGTTTATCTAGTTCCAAAGGTAAATTCTGGATATTTAAACCATCACGAATACCATTTAAGGCCAGCAATACAGGTGACATTTTCATCTGTACAGGTTTTGGGTAACTTTGAATAGAATCAGCCAATCGATCAATCTCTTTGGCCACACGTTGCTGTTCAGCCTCAGAAAGCGTAAAAGCATCTGTAAAGACTGGCTTATCTTGCTCACTAAAGCTGATATTTTGTTGATCGGTATGGTTAGCAGATTTGTTAATCATACGCTCAGCCAGTGCCACCATATCATCTTGATTCAAGTTGATATTCATACCAAGACGATCAAAGAGCCAAGCTTTTACATTTGAGATTAAATTACTGATAAATGATTTCAATGCACCTTTCTGAATCGCATTTCTAATCTGCATGTGGCTGGCAAGCGATAGCAGGTAAGGTAGATATTCAAGCTTTTGTGTTGCTGGATCTGACTCACGCTCAGCCAGTCGCTTAGCTTCAGTAAAAACAGGATGGCCACGGCGAACCATCTCATCAAACTGTTTCATCAGGTTTGCATATTGTTTCTGGTTCATCATGTTTTGAAAGCCACCATGACCACCCAATTCATGCAAGAATGTCGGGATGATGCTGTCATCGGTTAAAGCATCTGCGATTAAAGTGACCTTGCCATTCTGATAAAAACCTTCAATCCCTTGTTGATCATAGGTTTCAAGAATTTCCAGCTTTCCTTGACGCTCAAGATCTGAAATTAACTTTTCACCATATTTTTCAACCAGCTTAGCGCGTACCTGTTCTTTGGTTGTCTCTGTGCGTTGGTTGTTCGTAGCACGGCTATAAACCTTTTCTTCCTTTCCGCTACTTTCTTCGGTTGCTTTTTTCTCAACATTTGGCGGAACAAATTCATGTTCTTCATAGACAGGCATACCGTTATTATCGGTAGCCTCCATATACGGTATTGCTGTTTGCCCTTTAGCATCCTCCGCTAAGACGTACCAGCCATCTTGAGCATATTTGTGGCCTGTCACAATGAATAGCTGGCCACCACGATACACCTCGGAATCTACTGGTGTACCTTGTCGCAACCAAACTGGTGCAGGTACAGGGTTCAATTCAAGATCGTTATTTAAATCATTAAGTTGCTTATCAACCTTCACCAACTCGTTAGCTTGGCCAAACGGTTGCTTAATTGCTTCTCTTAGACTTGAAATGGTGCTTTGAATATTGCTTAGAGATTTATTCAGCTTACCTAATTCTTTTGGCAATGATCTTAATGAAGTTTCTAGTCCACGAAGCGTATTTGCACTATGCTCTTGACCAAATGCAGACATGGTATAGGTTGGCTGTGTCTGTAAGCTGCTCCAGAATACACGGATTGGATGACCAGCATATTCACCCACCTTAGTTGACTCTTGCCCCATGCGAATATGCTTATCTACATACGCCTTGATCGCTTCCTCAGCATCTTTGCGAACGGTATATGTTTTACCGTCCACTTTCATCAAGAAATTATCCGCTTGAGATTTTAAAAGATCAGAAGTTTTCTGGATTGCTTGAGCATCTTCCATATCCTGGATAAGCTGATTGACGCGCTCCAACTTACGTCCTTCGGACGTAATGGTTTGCTTCATATCAACCAAGCCTTGCGAGTAAATTCGCTCCTTACGCTGCAAGTTCTCAAGTTTCTTTTTGAGTTTTACGCGCATTAAGATACGCGGATCTCCCGAAGCTTCAGATAGCGACTCCAAGATGTCATTTTGTTCATCTTCAGCAGCTTCACCCTCAATATTACGTGTCATACCGTTAGACTTCATAAACGCATTAATAAAGCGTTGTTTAACGGCTAAAATCTGCCAGCGTTTGCCATCTAAACGGTCAGTGATGTAACGGTATTCTAAAACCGTGTTCCACTGGTTGCCTTGACGTAAACCCCGACCGTTACGCTGCTCAAGATCTCCTGTCATATACGGTGCATCGAGGTGGTGCATAGCACGTAGATTGCGCTGCATGTTGACACCAACACCAAGCGTTTGAGTACTACCAATAACGACTCGAATTTCTGACTTATTCATTTTGTCAGCAATTTCTTTCCGTTTTTCCTTACTGGTACTGCCATCAACAATGGCTATTTTTTCTTTTGGAATACCGCCTTGTACAAGACGTTCAACAATATCCTTAACCGTTGAAAAAGTCTTAACTGTCTCTTTGATGGTTTTACCGTTGGCATCCTTTATACCAGTACTACGCTGAGCTGAGGTGTTATAACCTGTCTCGGTGAAAATCACCTGGTTAGCTTGAGGGTGAGATTTAAAGACCTCAAGCACATTTTTTACAACACGGCTGGCTTTAGAATTTGGGTTATCTTGTGTTTGCCCTTCCATACCGACATTTTTTGCGTCATCAATACGCACATCAAGACTGGCTTTATTGGCACGTCCTTCTACAACAATTGGGGAATGCTCATCACCTTTACGCATCCACTCTTTCTTTTGTTTGCCTGTGGCCATACGCCACTCTTTGGAAAGATCCTGTAGATACGAGAAAAGCTGCTCCTGCTCATTGGTCATTTCAGCCGTATCATTCATGATGCGTTTATATGGTCGGTCAACAGCACCCTCTGTACGACCATTCATTAAGTGAGCACGTTCCTTGTCGGTTAAGGATGGATCATTGATGGTTTTGCCTGTCGAAGTCTTGCGTGGCTGCATTTCTGGCATATCTTCAGCAAAGACGGTATCCATGAATTGCCCGACCAATTTACGCAATTCTGGTACGTTTACAAAACCAGCAAGACGCGTCACCAATTCATAGTCACCTGCGGAAGTTAATTCAACGTCCTCAACTTCTGTTGCAAATGAGTTGAACCAGCCATCCCAATCCGCAATATTGAGCTTCTTCATCTCATCTTCCATCACATAACGCATCTGATGGTAAATCTCAGTGATGGTGTTGGTGATTGGCGTACCTGTGAAAGTATGAATATTATTGCCGTTATTCATACCTCGAATGTATCGGGTTAAAAACTGCAATTGAATAGAGCGTTGTGATGTCCCTTTGTTCAAGCCTTTCATTGCCATACGTGTAACGATAGGCGGTTTCTTAAACTCATGAACCTCATCCACCAGCAACATATCAACGCCGAGGTTTTCAAATAGGATGGCATCGGCTTTGCTGGCTTGCTGTGCCTGTTTCTTAATGCTTTCGATGATTGATTGACGCGCTTTGGCCACTTCTTTTGCAGTAGGTGAACGCAGCTTGTTAATTGCCTCCTCATTGTCAAAATCAAAGTCAGAAACACTTTGGCTATCTTCGCTCATGGCCTCAAAGAACTCTTGCTCTAATGCAGCAATATCCTCTTGAGCGAGTTGCATCAAGGTTTCTTCACTTAGCGAAAGCTTATCAATCATAGAGTGCGGCATGACGACAACATCCCAATCGTCATTGGCAATCTGACGCAAGCGAATCTGACGATTAATCCCTGACATGTCAGCAACATACAGCACACGTGCATTTGGATACATCATGCGAATTTCAGCAGCTACACTGGCACTATTGGCATTGTGTGCAAGGAGTAATGGTTTTTTGGCAATCCCATAACGGCGTGACTCAATTGCGATACCACCCATTGTGAAGGTTTTACCTGTCCCGACCTCATGAGCATTAATCGAGCGTTTATTAACAATCGCTCGCCAAATCGCATTTTGTTGATGCTGACGTAAATTAAATGGACTGTTGCCTAATTCCAGTGCCATGCCTTCCATGGCCATAAACGAACCATCATATTGAGGTGTTGCCCAGGCATTCATTGTCTCGTTATATTCTTGCTCCAAGCGCAGCTTACGCTCAGGATCACCCCACACCCATGCAGCAAAATCAGCCTTAATTTTATTGATCTTTTCGGCAATCTCCTGTGTTGCTGTCATATCAACATAAGTGCCACCCTCTGGATCCTTACGCTTAATGGTAATGATCTGATTACTTAAAGCCGCCTGAACGAGACGATTAAATTTAACGTCCTGAGTACCATAGTTTGAACGTGCCTCTGTACGATTTAACAAGTGCGACTTCAAATTGACATACCAACGGCCAGACTTGAACTCAATCTTGATGTCCGAAGAACTTTCTGTATTAAGCATGTGTGCCACAAAATCGGCGTAATCCTTGGTTGGAATCCAAGTTGCACCTAACTTTGTTTCGATATTGAAGTATGGAATATCTTTCGGAATAACTTTTTGAAGTGCATCAATGTTGCTTTGCATCGATGCGTTACCTTGCTCTAACGCAGACTTAGCCTCACGTAATTTTTGGCGCACATTACCCGACAAATACAGATCTGTCGGCATGATCTCACCGTTAGGCAATTCAAAAATTGCGCCTTTGTCGATTAGGATCTGTTTGGCTTGCTGCTCCGTAACTTTGGCTAGTTCAGCAATCTGTTTCAAATTGGGTTGAATTGCTGTATTACGCGCAATAACGAAGGCATCTGTTACCGTTGGTTTCTTTAGATTGGTTTTACCACGGACAGTACTGCGCTCAAGAATTGTGGCAGGTCTACCATTGGCATCCTCAAGGGCTGCAAGTTCAAAATAAAACACATCATTGATACCCTCAAAGTATCTTAGTCCATATGAATCTCTTAATGCGCCATGCTGTTTGACATAGTTTTTATAGGCTTGATTAGCTCCCTGGCGAAGATCCTCTACATTCGTAGCATTGCTACGCTGTGCATCGATCAGATCAACCAGTTTTTTACGAAGGTCGACCAAGTCATGGATTGACTGTCTGCGCTGTTCAGTCTTTTTCTCATCCTTTAGCTGATATTTTTTTAAATCTTCCGCCTTGACCAACTGATCACCCATGGCATACATGAGCTCACCATCAACCAGCGTCAACGCATTATGGCGCTCACCTGTTTTATTGGCATAGTAAGTTAGATGATCTTCATGATTTCGAGGTAGTAACGCATTATCAGGAGCAAGTACTGCAACCGTTTCCAATCGTTGTAGTAAATTCCCTGGTCTATCGACAATCATCCCGGCACGACCGAAGGTTGTCCCAGCACCAAAGTTTAAGGTTCCTAAAATGTTCTTAGGGTTCTCGGCATAGAATTGATTGACCTCAACAGGTGTTCCAGCAGGGGTTGCCACTTCCTGTGTTCCTATCCAATTCAAATCACTTGGCAAAACAGATAACGGCTCAGCACGTTTGCGTAATACGATGATGTCTGTAACAACCGATGTACCTGCATAGTCCTTAAATGCGCCCGAAGGTAAACGGATTGATGTAATTAATTCAGCTTTACGTGCCAGCTCACGGCGAATCACCTGACCTTTTTTATCCATTGTGGTTGATGACGTAATCGCCATCACAATGCCGCCCTCACGGACTTGATCAATCGCTTTTAAAAAGAAGTAATCGTGTAGGCTTGGGTTGAACTGGTTATAACGCCGATCTGCCATCTTAATGTTGGCAAATGGAACATTGGTGATGACTAAATCATAAAAACTATCAGGCGTTTTTGAATCCCGATAATCTAGTTGCTGAATATTGGAAGATGGGAATAACTGTTTGGCAATTTGACTGGTTGTAATATCCAGCTCAATGCCTGTCACTTGGCTACGCTGTTTAAGCGACTGAGGCATCAAGCTAATAAAATTACCCGTACCCATTGCAGGTTCAAGAACTTTACCGCCATTGAAACCCATCTTTTCAACCATTGACCACATTGCTTGTACAGTATGTGGATCTGTGTAATGGGCATTAGTAATCGAATTTTGTGCAGATTTCCAAGATTTCTCACCTAAATGGCTACGCAGCCAATTACCGCGCTCTTTCCAAACCCCTTCATCCTTATAGACTGGTTTTTCCCAAGAGCCTTGAAACAACTCTTGGCCAAACGATCCCCAGCCAGAATATGCAGCTAATACCGCCTGTTCTTCAGGGGTTGCTTGTCGCCCTTCTGATTGCAAATCTTCAAGCAACTCTAGTGCTTTAACATTCTTATCGAATCGTTTTGCAGGTGTCCCACCAATAATACTGAGAGGATCTGACATGTAAAAATCTTGAGCAGTTGATTTAACCCCTGCGTTAGATTCTAGTTCTCGTCCTCTGGTTCCAGCATCAAGTGTTCCATCTCCGCTTGTTCCCGTGCGTCCGTTGGCGGCATCCCCGATTTCTCGTACATGAACCGTGTTTCCCACATTCTTTCCTGAACCACGAAGGCTAGGTCGTCCAGAATCCCCAGTTTTTCCAGACGCGCTACCATCTGCGGACGTTGTGCTCTCCACGTTTTCAGTATTTCTCGGTGCATTAGCGTGTTGTGCACCAGGCTCTCCTCGTCCGCTTCGCGCTGTTGGCGCTCCTGACGGATCTTGTGAGCCATCTGTAGATCGTTCATTGTCGTTTGACTCTACTTCTTGTTGGGTTGATGATACTTGATTGGATTTGGCTAAGTCTGTGACTAAATTGTCTAAAACTTCCGCTAATTCAAAAGCACTGGTTGATGGTGAAATATAAAGATTGCCGCTATTTTCACGCCCAAAGCCTGATGCTTGCTTATCATCCTGCTTGGTTGTTGCACGGTACATGATCTGAATATTTTGAGGATGGCTACCACCTAAGGCAGAATCGCTAATCGTTGCGTATAAGTTGACACCTGAAATGCTATCACGCATATAAAGCGAGACTGAGCCACTGCCAGCAACGCCACTACGATTAATACTGATTTTTTCGGGTTTACCTCTCTTGCCCTTATGCAGCTCATAACCATTTTGTTCTAATTGATTTTGAACAACCTCAAGATATTGTTTGGAGTCTTTTAAGAAAGCATCTTTAATCCCTCCAATTAGACCCTCATCGCTATATGTACCTTTGTACTGCTTACTCTCAGCCCAACCGTTAATATGGGGAACACCCCAATCCTGATTTAAAATGCGGTCAGCAGAGGATTTAGGCTGGGCTTTTTTGGTTACGACTGGCTGAGTCGGCGATCTCGCACTAGATTCGCTAAGTGCTTGTCCTTGTCTTGCTGTGCTGTTTTCTCCAGCATTTGAGTCATTAACTCTCTCGCCTGTAAAGAGGTTTTGTTGCTGCTTGCTTTTTTCTTGGTTGGAGAGTTTTTCATTTACGCCTCGGATTAGTTCTTGCCCTGTAAGTTCAGGTTCACCAAAAATATTTTCACCAGCTTTGGTTTCTGTCGCTAAATTAACATAGTATTTCAATGCACTCGCAACAGAATCTCGACCACTGGCACGGTTGTAGTTTTCACCACGGAAAAACAGGTGGATAAAATCCTGTGTTACTGGATCAATCTCGCCCTCAAAAATATCACCCTGCTCGATCACTTCCGAAATATGTGTACCAGTCGCACGTGCATGACGTACCAGTTGCACAGCCTCAACCAAGTTGGCTGTGACATCTATACGGCGCGAAATCGTGCCATTTTCAGATTGTTCACGCATCAATGCCCAATCCCCTGAGACATCGAGCAAAGCATTACCAATCGCTTTAATATCGCTATCGGTATTTTCTAAAATTTCATGCAGTAGGCTTTCATCACTGTAGGCTTTATACAACAAAGCACCTTGAATACGGCGCACCCCATTTTGTGATAATGAGCCATCATCCAGGATCATATTGCCAGCTTCAGTATGGCCAATCACTTGAGACATGAATTGGCGAACAAAACCTAAATTCTTTGAAAGCGTTAAATCACCACCCTGATATTGACTCAAAATCACATCGTTTAGTTTTGCTGCATCGGTTTGGGCTTGCTCTGTTGCGCTCAAATTCAATGTATTGGACGTATTTGCTTCTTTGGTAAAGTCCATACGATCTTGCATCGACATAGGTGTCATACGCTCACGAACCAATACAGGATGCTTCATGCCTGTGATGTCATGACCTTCGGATTTTAACCAGTTACGATAATGCTCTGCCTTGCCTTGAGCATACGCTTGGGCAATTGCCAATGTGCGACCGTTACCGCTTTCAACAATATTGTCGCTTGATACAATTGGTGCACCATGAGATGCACTTGGGCTTTTCCCTAACAGGTTGGGTTTTAAATCATTGGCAATTGAATTGATCTGATGCAGTGATGCCAGGCGTGTGCGGTCACGCGGTTGTAATTCTTGAGGGTAAGCCTTGTTGACCGTGCCTGTTGATGTATTAGATGCAATCAGATCCGATGCTTCAACAACTTTTGGGCGTACCTGTAAATCTCGCCCTGCGGCTGTTGTGACAGTTTCGGTCTTATCATCAAACTCTGCTGAAGGTTTTGTGGTATCACCCTCTTTAAGCCACTGTTTAAAACCATTCATGGTCATTGCACGAATGTGGCCAACCTTCCAGCCTTTATCGAAATTCGCCTGATATGCCTTGGTTGCCGTGTCCTGATCATTAAAACCAAGCATGACTTTATGCTCATCAAACTTTCCAGTTTTCTGATCAATCTGGTCTACGACATAAACATGCTGTGATTCAAGATCAGGGCCAATATAGCTATCAACATGATCACCATCTGCCCCCATGGTCTTTTTAATATAGCCATAGTGGTCAGTCATGGTGTGCCGCCATTCTGTACCGTCTGGACGTTGCCCTGTACGATCAGATCCACGAGGGTTCTCAATCGAAATGTCTAGGCCATGAAATTGGACATGTCCTTTCTTGTAATTCCCAGCTTCTTTTTGCGCCTGTGTTGGCTCAGGCAAATTGTTCTCAGGACTGGTTGCTGCCGTATGTGCTGAAACTTCTAAATCCTTGGCAGCGGATGCAGCTAGATTTGCTTTCAATTCATTAATTTGCTTACTAATCTCAGTTTTCTGAATGACATTTCTTTCATTAGAAAGCTGATTTTCTAATGCTGTTATTTGATCTTGAGGATCATGTACTTCCTGACCAGCAACTTGATCAGTAGATTGGTGAGCATTATCCAAAACTGCTGGGCTTTCACTTGCTGCTTGAGTTCCTGTATTGCCATTTTGTGGATTGTCTTGCGCGGTTTTTGAGGCATTATTATTTGTTCCTTCTAAGAAATTATTAAAATCAATCAGCGAACTTGGATATTCACGCTGTTCAATACGGCCTGTTTTTGCGCTGGTGAGTTTTACAATTGCCTTATCACCTGAAGCATTAGGTTCAACCTGAACATCGCTAAATGAAGGGGAGTTTTTGTAGTAGAGAAGATCTGTTGCAGGTCCTTTGCCTGTTAAAGATGATTTAGATTCTTCTAAGGTAGATTTATCGCCCTGGTATTGTTGAACGGCCTGTTTCGCAACATCTTGGGCATAGCCAACCGAACCAACGGCCTGATTGCTGTAGAAGGTAGGTTTTGCTGAGGTCGGAGTAGCAGATTCATTTTGTTTAGGTGTAATTTCAAAGCGTGATTTATCTGCTTGAGTAATTTGATAATCATCACCTAGTTTTTTCTTATCAATGAATGCCTGGGCTTTTTCTTGACTGCCAAACCATTTGTTTTGACCATCTGCACCTAAGATCGGTTGTACAGTTTTAGTCTGAGCCGTTGCTGCTCCATTTGTTTCAGTTTGTCCAGCCATTGCTTTCGCTGTATGGGTGTCATTTTGTTGAGGACGTGATTTGCTTGCATTGTCAGCTTGTGCATTTCCTTGCTGTAATGCTGCATTTTCAAAGCCTGTTCCAAAGGATTGTCCATTATTCTGTTCCATTAATTGACGATAATCGCTTGGCACTGCATCACTAAGCGGTGCGATGCTTTGACCTTGCGTTTGCTGCTCTTGTGCAAGACCTGTTTGTAATACTGACGAAGCGCCTGAATCTACTGCTAAAGCTGCCGCCGATGACATTGGGCCATGATTTGGATCAATTCCCATTTGCTCAGACAACTTTTTTTGATTAATTAGAGGTTGTTGAACATTACTAAATGGACTTAAAGGAGTGTAATCAATAAGTGGATCTGGGATGCTGTGACCATATAAATCATTAAATTCCACTTGTGATTGCAAATCTTTGGTTTTTCTAGAATCGAAATCAATCGAATTATCATAAATTTGGGGTGTGGTAGTATCTAATGACCAATTTTCATGTGCTGGTGTTTGACTGTAATCAATTCCATTATTTATATTTTTTTGAAATTCATTTAGATCAGTTTGACTAAGATTAGTCTGTGGTTGCGTGTAATCAACTCCATTTTCATAGCTGAGTGTATCAGGTGGCAGCTTGCCTTTATCGATTACTGGTACAGGTGGAATACCTGTAAGATCATAAAGTTTACTTTCATCAATGATTGGAGATGAATTATCAGATTGCTCTAAAAATGGAGATTGGGTATTACTTGACTGTTCATTAGAAGGTAAGTTTGGTTGCTGTGTTTCTACGGCTGCCTCAGTATTTCCATGACCTGAACGGCGTAATGCTCCACCAGCTCCAGCTAGACCACCACCTAATGCACCCAATGCAGCAGAATCGACATAATCTGTGACAGCTTCATTATTTCCTAAATCTTGTTGTGCTCCCCAGCGCTCAATTCCTGTTTGAATGCCTTCAGTTGCACCTTCTTTTAACATTCCCATCGGAATAGTTTTTGCAGCACGTTTTAAAATATTGGATGAATTAGAGCCTCCATGTAATACACCCTTTAACATGCTCATATCGGTTAGAGTATCAACGCCTGCTGCAGCTAATCCGGCACCTGCAACACGAGCTAAATCACCACCATCAAGTGTACGACCATCTTTCTCAGCTTGCTCTAATGCTTCTGGATAAATTGAACCTGCTTCTTGTACAAAATTACTTGCACCTAAAGCAGTCCCTGCACCATATTTCACACCTTTATTAATTGCTTGTTTTGCTGCTTCCTGTGCTGCAAGACTACCAGCTTCATGCTCTACAGCATTTGCCAATCCTTTTTGTACAATTTTCTTACCAACAAACCCACCAATACCGCCAGTTGCCAGTGCTTGCAGAGCTTGCCCACCAACATAACCCGTACCATAACCAGCCCAATCACCTAGACTAGCGTCACCATTTAATACTTTTGTAAATGAGTCACTATCTTTTGAAATATCTTGAATTTTTTGGGACTGATTCTTATAAATATTCATCCCATAGTTTTTGACTGCATCACTTCCTATTGCATCACCAGCCAAGCCAATTACGCCACCAATCGTTTGTGGCACTTGGCGCATAGCTGTTTCAAAACCACGGCTGAGATTACCTTGCTCTTCTGATTTTTCGTTTTTTTCTTGTGGAATATCAAATTTTAATTTTCCACTTAAAATATCATCAATCTGACCCATGACACACTCCTATTTAGTATGTCATGTATGATTCTGATTTTTGTCTTTAAGGTCACGCCTTAGAGGGGTTGAAACAATAAACCCTACATATTATTCTAATATCACTTCTTACAATATATAGAAAAGATAAATATTCCAATGAATAAGTCTATACTTTCAAAAATTTTCTGCTTAACAATGGCAATGCAATCATCCTATATTTTTGCTCAAGATTTTTACAAATGGGTAGATAAAAATGGCACAACCAACTATACAAAAACACCCCCACCCAAAGGAGCAAGAAGTGTAGGTAGTGTAAATACCTATGTTTCAAAACAAGACCCTGTAGTCCCTAACCACAACTATGGTTATGGTAGAACTAATACCTACAATCAAAATTATGAACAACCAAGCAATTCTTATCGAACCCAATCAAAACAACCACAAAGATCTGCTGAAAGTGAAGCATTACGCCAAAAAATTATCAAAGAAGCCAGCACACCCCTACCTGGTTCACGGAATGGTCAATTAACCGCCAGCCAGCGCAGAACATTAGCTGCCATGAATGGTGTAAATGTATCTAGTGGTGATAGTTACTCAAACTCAAATAGCTCTTACTCTGCACCTATGACACAACGTCAACCCTCTTCAATCACAAATTGCGATAGTGCAGGATGTTGGGGATCAGATGGTACTCGTTATAACCGTGGTGCTGGTGATACCTATTTCCCATCTACTGGTGGTGTATGTCAGGGCGTTGGTGGGCAAATGCAGTGTAATTAAAGATTATCAAATATCTAAGCCGACAAGAAGTCAGCTTAGATATAGTCATAAGTTTTTAGCTTGTTAATTTAATACGAGATCCGTCTGGCAACGTAGCGCTAATTTCAAGATTAGCCCCAAGTACGTGCAAATATTGACGCAGAGTTGAAAGTTGAATATCTGCACGTTTTTCTAGTTCAGCAACAGTTGGCTGTTTGATGTGCATGGCACCTGCCACTTGTGCTTGTGTAAAACCAAGTTGTTTACGCAACTTAGCCAAACGCAGTGCGGTGACCATTTCTGCGACTTTAGCTTCAACGCTAGCTTGATCTGCTGTGGAAAGGGTATTCATCAATTCGCTGATGGGTTTAGCCATTTTTCAACTCCTCAAGATATTGCTGATAACTTTTTTCTGCTATTGGGATCATACGATCTTGACATCCTCCCCGACCTAAAGGACGGGGATTCCCCCTGCGAGACGCTCATGTCCGAGCGCGAGAATATTCAGTGCTGAGTTTATGTCTCGATCATGGAGCGTACCGCACTCCATGCACTGCCATT
>NZ_BKNN01000056.1 GCF_008993995.1 Acinetobacter brisouii | reverse complement strand
TGCTATTTGCTATGTTAGAAATTATCGATGACATTAATTAATTTTTCCTAATTTAACAGTTATATGAACCCCACCTTTGTAAGGCTAAGGATCATGGCTTTACTAATGCAATTTCTAAGCGACCAACAAAATTGATTGAGTTTAATTCTTCATTTGTAATAAACTCATCTGGGTATCTTATTTTATCAGGATTATCACTTGCTAATCTCACAGTTTTTCCACCTGAATAACTTACAAAAATTCTTTTCATTCTTAACTCATTATTATGAGTAAAGATATAAACGTTGCCATTCTTAAGACTATCTGGGTCTTTATCTGATATATCAACAAATAAAGGACTATCAGGTGCAACGGTAGGCCACATACTATATTCAGCAGAATAAATAATTCTTAGATTCTCAGGTTTAGTTTGAATACCCATAATTTTTAAGATATACGGATCTATGTCTAGATATTCACTTACATCTTCCAAAAAGTGTTCGATGCCAGACCCGCAAGAAGCTTTAATATCTTTATAAACAGGGATTCTTACATTTGTAGACCTACGCTCTCCACTTCTAAATTCAATGGGAGCGATTTTTATATTACTATCTACTCTTTCATGCGATCCATTGCCAGTCGCTAACCAAGTCGTATTAACATTAAGGAATTTAGCAGCACGTACTAAGTTTTCACCCTCCATAGTTTTTGATTTTCCTGAAAGCCAATCACTAACAGAAGGTGGTTTTACTCCAACTGCACGTGCGAGTTCTACACCTTTAATTTTTTTAGGTGGTAATACTTCCATTGAGTATCTAAGACGTTCGGCAAGAGTGTTCATACAGCAATCCTTACAATATTAGGAAATCCTAACATAAATTAAATTAGGTATTCCTATTGATTAAATATAAGGAATACCTAATAATATTGTTGTTAATTAGGAGAAAACTATGAATGACAAGCAATTCATTGAAGCTCTCGGTGGACCATGTTCTGTGGCTCGAATGCTAGGAATTAAACCTCCATCCGTTTGTGGTTGGGGAAAAATCCCAGAGGGTAAAAAAATTCGACTAGCAGTTATTGCTGAAGATATGGGTATTACTACTCGTAAAGAGCTATTTCCTGATACGTATCATGAAATTTGGATAGAACTACGCAATACAGCAGTTGCATAGAGAAAAAATTATGAGCCTTGATAAGAAATCTACACGGGCAAAAGATGAATTGGCATGAGGAATTTGTATGTCGGAAAAATTAACATCAAGCGTCACGTTTAAATGTACGGATGAATTAAAGATCAAATTAGAGCGTATTGCTCGTTCAAGGAAATTGAATGGCTCATCAGAGCTTATGCGTATAGCAGCCATTGAGATCGTCTCGGAGGTTGAGGAGATGCTTAATTGTCTACAAATGCCAATTGATCTGACCACAGTTACCGAAGATACAAAGAATACTGGTGGCTTTGAGCTTATGCCTTCACCACCAATTCGTGATGTTACCCCACGAGATCCAAACACAAAAAAAGCTCAGTTGTTACGACCAACTGAGCTTCTCTTGCCATTCAGCAATTAACTGAACGAAGACTTATGACGAATCTAACACAACAACCTAGCACTGGCAATTCCAGTGCTTTTAACAGCTTTTGCGAGTCCGTTTTGAAACCAACGATCCAATGCACTTGGTGCAACCAGTTATTTACAGAACAGCAGCTTGCTAAAGACCTGTTTGATGAAGAAACAGGGGAGTACTTCGATGGCTGCCCAAACTGTAAGACAGACCAACATCTTGCGGATCTGCTGCCATCACCAAACCTGATTGATCAATTCATTGCATCAGGTGAGTTTGACCAGGCATTGCTAGAAGCAATCACCAACTTGGTTGAGGGAAAGAATGCATGACGAACGCCCAGCGAAACCAAACCTAGATCGAATCAAGCAAATCAAACAATGGCACACAGCAGCAATGTGTGTCTTTGACGAAATGTTTAAAACGGCTCAGGACAATTTGGCCAAACGAAATTACACCGTCAGCAATGCAGCAGTACGCCGTGAAGATTTTAGAAAAAACCTTGAATGGGAGTTTCGCCTTCACTGGAGTCTTGCGAAAGAAATTGAAAGAAGCCTTGCTGATTCAGGTCTGATTGAACGGTTTGGTGGCTATGCCAAAAGAAAATAGGAGATATAACGTGAAATTACAGCAACAACATCCATGCTCAGGCAAATGCACTGAATTTAACTCCGAGCCATGTACTACATGCTTAGTCCCACATGAAGAACCACAACCACTTGCCGATGATGTTGAAAAGCATCATCAACGGGCACTTGAAGCACAAGGGGAAATTGCATGAGTTTAGATGCAACAATTTGGGCTTGGCGCACCCGGCAAAAGCAAACCAAGGGTGGATGCCTTAAACCACTCAAAAAACTGGTCCTTCTTTCACTGGCTGATCGAGCAGGTGAAGATCATTGTGCCTACCCAAGTGTAGGGCGTTTGGTGGAAGATACAGAAATGGATCGTAAAACTGTCCTAAAAATCATTGATGAGCTGGTTGAAGATGGTTTTATTGTCGATACTGGTGAACGAAAAGGCCGAACCAAACAGATCAAAGTCTATCGATTAGTCGGTGTAAAGGGGCGTGAAAGCGTACCAACAACGGTACTCTTTGATGTCTCTGAAGATGAAATAAACAGTCCCAATCTTGGAACAGTTCCAACAGTGGAACAGTTCCAACAATTCCCCGAAAGAGTCCCAACAATTCCGTTAAAGAGTCCCAACAATGGGACACGGAATCTATCAAAGAATCTACCAGTAGAATCTAAAAATAAAATAACGTGGTTCTGTTTTAAAAAACTTGAAGAAGAACTTGGTTTGATCACCGATGCCGAAACCATCGAACAGATCAAAACCGCCAACTGGTTCAAACGAGAGCAAAACGCATTTGAAACTTACAACGCAGACAAGGATCTATGCAGTGAGCTAATGCATTACCACTTTGCTGACTGGTTACTCAATGCAAAATTGAAATACCAAAGCCGTGAGCAACAGCTTGCACCACAAACACTAACAGCGCAGACAGCCAAACCCAAAAAGCTCTCTGAAAAACAAATCAACCTGTTTGCCCAGAAACTGGCACACCATCCCGAAGTATCAAGCAAGTTTGCTGAAGCAGGGGAAAGCCATGAGCAGTTTGCAGCTCGTCTTGCTATGAGGCTGAGTAACCCTGAACAACGTAAAAAACTTGCGCCGTATCTCAAGCAAGTTGGATTTGAGGGAGACCTTAAATGAGTAACCAAAATCTAGTGTTTTTGGCATGTGCATTATTTTTCCTAATTTGGCTTGGAGCAACTATTCAAAAGGAGGGTCTGCCGTGGTGATCGAGATGGGAGACATTGTTTTGCATGATGCTACGGCAACAAAAGGTGACTGGCAGCCCAAAGGAAATTTAGTAGTTCAGCGTATTTGGGAAGGGAAATACTGCAACGTGATATGCGCTGTGGATAGCCTAGGTAAGGAGTTTGTTGGGTCTGAGGATATTTTTAGTTTATTGAAGAAGGGGGATCAATGACTTACTTTGTCTCAAACGCTGAGTTTAATCGCTTGATGCAACGCCGTAACAAGAAAACTCAAAAGGAAAAAAAGAAGGCAGATCCTAACCCAATGCCTGAAATTCCAGCCGAGCAGATTCAAGGTACCGTGTTTGAATCATCAGATGATGTGCTTATTGAGTTTGAGATATTGATGACTCCACCTACCGTAAACCACTATTGGGTTGAAGCTGGGTATCATGGACGTAAATATCTGAGTCATCGAGCACATCACTTCCGCGCCGTGATTCAGCGTTTTGTGAAACCTCTCAATTATTCGGGCGAAGTACAAGTTTTTATGGAGTATCACGTACCAGATCGAATTAAGCGTGATGCTGATAACGTGGTAAAGCCGATATTCGATGCTTTGATGAAAGCGCAATTGATCTGTGACGATTCTCAGATCTCTAAATTCTTCATGATGAAACAGCCTGTTTTTAAAGGCGGAAAATTAAAAATTAAAGTTGT
The DNA here is from genome assembly GCF_008993995.1 of Acinetobacter brisouii. GTDB lineage: Bacteria > Pseudomonadota > Gammaproteobacteria > Pseudomonadales > Moraxellaceae > Acinetobacter > Acinetobacter brisouii_A. The sequence continues at coordinate 13,622 of NZ_BKNN01000056.1, read as the reverse complement.
TAAGGGGCAGGTGGGCGTATGAGTAATAAAAGCAATGCAGATTTAATTCTTGAGGCAATTAAGGATCTACATAATCAAGAACAGATTGTGACGAGAGAGACTCTGGCACAGCTCACAAATCTCAAACTTTCAATCATTGATGACCGCCTGAGCTATCTAGTGGACTCTGGCCACATTACTCGAGTACAGCGCGGTGTGTTTATTCCCACACCTAAGCACCGCCCAGCACGTCTAATGTCAAAAACACTACTTCCCGATGGTACTGTGAAAATTGATATTGGGGATGACCAGATTTTGACATTAACGCCACGTGAAGCACGTACCCTTGGCAATCTTATGGTTGCTGAAGCTATGCAGTATTCAAATATTGAGATGGGGCATCATATGGCCATATTGCAAAGCGAAGTAACAGGGCAGGTTCGGAAACTTAAACGGCAAGTTGAGGGCTTGGTGGGCAAGGGGACACAAGGAGAATTACTCTATGAACATGATTGATGTCATTCAAAAATCAATATTGGATCATTTGAGTACGGATACAGTATTAAATGGTTTGAGTACAGGTACAGCGCCGTCCATTGATAGTGTTAAGCCCTTAACGTATGAGCAATTGATGACTCATGTTGCACAATTTGAAGAACCTGAGACTAGCGAAGATGATCCTTATGCTATTCTTCTTTCTCAAGAAAAATTTAATATGCTGGTTCAATCAAAAGCTATAAACCTTTTTGATAATTCTTGCCCTATGGAAAAAGTGGTTGCTGTCTTATATGGTATGCCTGTCATTATCCAAGACATATTTGAGTACAAGATATTAACCAAAAGGGAATATGTAGAGTTTTTTAATGCACAGCAGCGTAAGCAGCTTGGTGGGAATAGTTTTTATGACTTAAAAAAAGAGCGTGGAATTAAAATCCACTCAGTTTGATTGCAAGCATAGTTTAAAAAAGCTCTCGATTGAGGGCCTTTCTTTTCCCACCCCTCTAAGGTTAGACCGCCGTGCCATAAATCAATGATCATTAAACCTAAATGAGGTTTAGTGATCATGTCAGAAAAGAAAGTAATTGATTGGGAAAAAATCGAGCTTGATTATCGGGCTGGTGTAAAGTCGTTGCGTCAAATTGCAGGTGAGCATGATATTGCCGAATCTGGCATTCGTCGCCGTGCAAAACAATACGAGTGGATTCGTGATCTAGCACCAAAAATCAAAGCAAAAGCGGATGACATTGTGCGCAGAGAGAGTGTGCGCAGTGATGTGCGCACGGAAAAGCGCATTTCAGAAAAACAAACGATTGATGAAAGCGCACATCAACAAGCTGCCGTAAGACTCTCTCAGCGTAAAGATATCCAGCGTTCACGTTCCATTGCTATGCAGTTATTTGATGAGCTCGAACATCAAGTCGGTGTGGCAAATGTAGAGCTACTGGAAGATCTAGGCGAACTAATGCGTAGTGAGGACGATAAAGGCCAAGATAAACTCAACGACATTTACCACAAGATCATTTCATTACCTGGTCGTGTGAAGTCTATGAAGGATCTGAGCGATACGCTTAGAACTTTGATTGTGTTAGAACGTCAGGCATTTGGACTTGATGATGAGAACAATAAACCTGTTGATGCACTGACTGCATTGCTTGAACGAGTGAGCACTGGAAACAGCTCTGCATTTAAACCTATTGCAGACGATCCCGAATATTAGTGTACCTACGTAAATGAAACGACTAATCACCCACACCAAATTAATTTCATTCACGTACATGCTTCAGAAAAGCACTGATATTATGCAAAATGGAGTAAAAATTGATTTACAACAATAGATTGCATCCACTCCCAACGAATGAACATGAATTGGAACGCTGCTTGGCAGATCCTGTTTGGCGCATTTTTAGTGGCTGTTTGTATAAGATCAAAATTAAAGGTGATGACTTTGTAAATGAGTTGGGGCAGATGGAAGAAGCCCCAACTTTTGAGCTACCTTTTAAGCCTAATGATGCTCAGGTCAAATTTTTAGATCGGCTCTGGTACCGCAATATTATTCTTAAAGCACGTCAGTTGGGTTTCACAACACTGATTTGTATTCTATGGCTTGATCATGCTTTGTTTAATGCTAATCAACATTGTGGGATCATCGCGCAGAACTTAGAAACCGTTGGAGATATATTCAGCGATAAGGTTAAGTTTGCATACGACAATCTACCACCTGAAATTATGGAGCGTTTTCCTCTCAAAACTAATAACGGTACCGAGATGGAATTTGCACATAATGGCTCTAAGATCTCTGTTGCCACATCATTCCGTGGCGGTACATTGCACCGCTTGCACATTTCCGAGTATGGGAAGATCTGTGCTCAATCTCCTGGTAAAGCCAAAGAAGTCCGTACTGGTTCATTACCAGCAGTGCCAACCAACGGCGTTCTAGTTATTGAATCAACGGCTGAAGGTCGTGGTGGTGACTTCTTTGATAAGGTTCAGATTGCTCAAAAGAACTTCGCATCACGTAAAAAGCTCACACCTAAAGATTACCGTTTCCATTTCTATGCTTGGTGGCAAGAACCTAAGTATCGTATTGATTCATCTAATGTGGTTATTTCTAAGAAAGATCACAATATTTTTGATCGTACTGAGATTATCGTCAGTGAAAAAATGGGTATCAAGATGCATATTGATCCCGATCAACGTGCTTGGTACGTATCTCAACGCGACAATGATCTATCTGGTGATCAGGCATTAATGTGGCAAGAGTTCCCATCATTCCCCGATGAAGCATTTCAAGTCTCGACAGAAGGTAATTACTATGCCGATGACATGCTTGAATTGCGTAAACGTGGCGGTATTACAGACGTAGAAGTATTAGATGTTCCAACAAACTCATTTTGGGACATTGGTAATCATGATGGTTGTGCAATTTGGCATCATCAAATGATGAATCAGCAAGACCGTTTCATTGATTATGATGAAGCTCATGGTCAAGATTTAAGATATTACGCAAAACTGATCAAAGATAAGCCTTATATTTATCACACACACTATCTGCCACATGATGCCGCACATCAACGACTTGGTGATTACAACAAATCTGTATTGGAAATGCTGGAAGAATTATTGCCTGGTCATAATTTTGTGGTCATTCCACGTATTACACAGCTCATCACTGGTGTTCAACAAACACGTAGACATTTGAAGAACGCTTGGTTTGATGAAGAGCGATGCAAATTGGGCATTGAGCGTATTGAAGGCTACAAGAAGAAATTTAACCAACAAGCCAATATGTTTATTGATCAGCCTGATAAATCAAATGGATGTTCAGAGGGTGCAGATGCCCTTAGACAATGGGCACAGGCTAAAGATGCTGGGTTACTTGGTGATTACGTCTATACGGCTAGCCAAAATCCTTATGGCCAAAGTACAAATAGCAGCAACCAAACCAAACAGCACGGTTATATAGAAGCACCTGCACCTGACTGGCGACTTTAGAGAGATTTTTTAGCATGATTGAAGAACAACAAGGCACACAAGATCAGGATGATGTTGAGGATCTGCTCACAGTCGATGAATTGACTGAGATTATGAATGAGATTCAGGAACAACCAGCATGGCGATCTATTGCAGATAAAGAGATGGATTACGCTGACGGCAACCAGCTTGACAGTGATTTACTCAAACGTATGCAGCAGATTGGCATACCGCCAGCGATTGAGGACATGATTGGCCCAGCACTTCTATCGGTTGAAGGCTATGAGCTACAGACACGTACAGATTGGCGTGTCAAAGCCAATGGCGATGATGGTGATGACGTTGCCGATGCACTAAACTATAAGCTGAACTTGGCTGAGAAGCAGTCTAAGGCCGATAAAGCCTGTAGTGATGCGTTTCGTACTCAAATTGCTTGTGGTCTTGGCTGGGTTGAAGTAAAGCGTGAGCAAGATCCGTTTAAGTTTCCATATCGCTGTGTTGTCGCACACCGCAATGAAATTCATTGGGATATGAAAGCCAATGAGCCTGATTTAAGTGATGCACGTTGGTTACGCCGTACACGCTGGGTTCATCCTAAGCGTTTGATTGCTGCGTTTCCGATGCACAAGGAACTGATTGAAACCGTTGGGCGCTATGGTGGCTCATGGTGGCAGCAAGATCTATCTGTATTGGATGGTGGTGGTATGAGCACCAATCTAAACAATGCTTGGCTTGAAGCACGTTCATATACGATCAGTGAGCAGTACTGGTACAATCCAACCTCGAAAGAAATGAATATTGCCGAGGTCTGGTATCGCCGTTGGGTGAGTGTACCTGTATTACGGTTCCAAGATGGCCGTGTGGTTGAGTATGACGATGACAACATTGCTCATGCAATCGCGATTGTTAATGGTATGGCAACAGTAGAACAGGCAACAGTATCTAAGGTACGGCGTTCATATTGGTTAGGGCCACATTGCTTGCATGATAGTCCTTCGCCATATTCACACCATTATTTCCCTTATGTACCTTTTTTTGGGTTCCGTGAAGATAATACTGGCATACCGTATGGCTTTGTTCGTGGCATGAAGTACAACCAAGACAGTATCAATAGCGGTATCTCTAAGCTACGTTGGGGTATGAGTGTTACGCGTGTCGAGCGTACCAAAGGTGCTGTAGCGATGACGGATGAGCAATTACGCCGTCAGGTTGCACGTCCAGATGCCGATATTATTCTTGATGCAAATCATATGAATAAACCAGGTGCGCGTTTTGATGTGAAACGTGACTTTGATTTGTCCCAGCAACATTTCCAATTGCTGAATGACAACCGAGCAGCCATTGAGCGTGTCAGCAATATCACATCAGGGTTTCAGGGTAAGAAGGGTAATGCCAATTCAGGTAAGCAAGAGCAGCTGCAGATTGAGCAAAGCAACCAAACGCTAATGAAAATTATGGATAATTTTAGAGAAGCACGGACGTTAATGGGTGAAATGCTTTTATCTATGATTGTTGAAGATTTTGGCTCACATCCACATACTATTAAGATTAAAGGTGATGCGGTACGTGATGAGCGTGAGATTATGATCAATAAGCCAGAAGTGGATGAGTTTGGTTATCCTTATGTCTCTAACGATGTGCAGCGCGTTCGCTTGAAAGTCGTTCTTGACGATGTACCAAGTACCAGCACATTCAAAGAGCAGCAGCTTAATTCATTGTCTGAGGTCACTAAATCATTACCTGCCAATATTCAAGTTGCGGTGCTTCCGTATCTTATGGCGCTTACGGATATTCCGTACAAGAAAGAAATTATTGATTCGATTAAACAGGCCAGCCAAGCACAGACACCTGAGCAAATTCAACAGCAGATCCAAGAAGCCGTTAAACAAGCACTGGCCAACGCAGGTAATGATATTAAATTGCGTGAGTTGGAGATTAAAGAGCGTAAAGCAGAAAGTGAAATCAAAGAGATTGATGCACGTTCAGTACAAATCGGTGTGCAAGCCGCATATAGCGCAATGCAAGGTGGTTCACAGGTCGCAATGATGCCGCAGATTGCACCAATTGCGGATGAGATTATGAAAGGTGCAGGTTATCAGCGCCCTAACCCAATGGGTGATGATCCTAATTATCCTACGCCAGCCAATGCACAAGTTGCACATAACCAACAGATGCCACAGGTACATGAGAATACCAGTCCAATGAATCCACCAGTACCACAGCAAGGTTCAACAGGAATGCAAGGGATTGAGACTCCACGAACCAGTGACAACATGCCCCCTGTAAGGCAAGAGTAATTTTCATTGTTCACAGATACTAAGACAGTCAAATGACTGTCTTTTTTATTGAGGATTTATTCAACGCCAGCACCAATTTTAAAATACTTCAACTATGAGCATCTACCTGAACACTTACAGGTTGTAAGTAAGCCTATTGGTGATTTGGCTCGTCAAATGGATGAGCAGTTGCCAGATGGGCCAGAAAAATCCACTGGTTTACGAAAGTTGCTTGAAGCCAAAGATGCTTTTGTACGTCAAGCATTGGATAAACAGCAATAACGTAGGATTTTATAAGCTAAGTTTGTTAAAATTTAACCGTTGGCTAGGCTGATCCCCGAAAGATGCGTTTACCTACCGCATTTGCCAACACCATAGTAGGTTTTGCAGAGGTGCAAAATGTATAAAACAGAAATTATAAGTAAGTTTGGTGGTATTAATAAGTTAAAAGATGCGATTAAAACAAAGTCACTTGATGATGTTTATTGTTGGGAGAATGGCAAGTGGTACACGCAAAGATACTGGATTGATATTGCTAGTAAAAATCTCACAGGTGAAACATTATTAGACTTAATGACGGGAATTCCATTGGATGCCACTCATTTTTCTGGTCCGCTTTTCCTTAAAAAGGATGAAAAAGGAAATGTTTATGAGTGGGTGCCAAAGCCAAAAAAATGGCTATATGTAGGATGGCATCCAAATGCAAGCATTAAACCACTCGATTGAGTGGTTTTTTATTTTTTGATTTGCCAATCCACAGCATGATTTCCATTGTCGCAATCATGGCTCACACATTCACCTTTGTGATTCACCTGAATTACACCACAACCTTCACAAATAACATTTGCTAGATAGTTAGGTTTACATTCATTGATAAACCCATTACTCATTCCATATTGCTTGGCGCATTGAGCACAATATTCTGCCATTAATCCTACCCCCTGTAAGGCTAACGACATCATATATAAATCCTAGACACTTGTCTCATGTTGAGCAATCAGCAGCTAAACGCTAGATAACTCTAGCCATTCAGACCTTAGCGGCTACAGCGATAAGTAGTAGGAAAGACATGGATATTACAGAGCAACAAAACGAGTTGATTGAAGCTAACGGTGGTAAAGCATCACCCGAACTTGCAGCGCAGCTTTTAGAGCAAGCGTTAAATGGCGATACCGCAAATGCGGAAAATGGTGGTGTGCCAGACACTACTCAATATGAAGGTGGTACAAATCCGAATAGCGAAGGCAATACGCAGAATGCTGGAACACAGGCACAACAGCAGTCAATTGATGAAAGTCAATTAAATGCTGAAAACGCCGTGGTAATGGCAAAAGATGGAAAACATACCATTCCTTTTGAAAAGCTTGTAGAAGCACGTTCACAAGGTCAGGAGTGGAAGCAGAAGTTTGATGAAGCGCAGCAACAATTAGCGCATCTTCGAGCTGAAGCACAGCAACGTCAAGAAGAAGGTCAAGCGGCAACGCTACAAGACAACCAAGCGAATCTCGCTCAGCAAGCGATTGATCAGGGTGTAGATCCTGCAATCTTTGGTGATTTCAGTGAAAAGGACTTGGCAGCAGGTATTCAAAAGCTTGTTGATGATCGTGTAGCGCAAATGGTTGATCAACGTGTGAATGCAGCACTATCACCGATGCACCAACAACAGCAGATCAGTGCAGAGCAAGCACACTTTAATGAAATCTTTACGGCGCACCCTGATGCCGAATCTATTGTGGAATCACAAGAGTTTGGCAACTGGATTAATAAGCAACCTAGCTTTGTTCAATCTGCGTATGAAACAGTCCTTAATCAAGGTAATGCGGCTCAGGTCGTAGAACTTTTAGGATTATACAAGTCTGAAACCCAATCAACTCAAGCTGTCCAGCCAAATAATGATGCGGTCATGGCAGCAGCGCAACAAGCTGTAAAACAAGCTCAAACACCAGTACCACACAGCCTTACCGATTTGCCAGCAGGTTCACCAGCAGGCGTTTCTCGTGATGAGCGCGTGGCAGCAATGTCACCAGCGCAAATGCTCGAAGAAATGAGCAACTGGACACCTGAACAGGTTGAGCAATTCATGGATCGCCGTGTGTAAAACAAACGTGTAGAGAGTAATAAACATGACAAAAACGAATTCCAGTTACGGCGATAAAACCAATATGGTGACACAGGCCGTTGGCCTGTTCGCAACCAACATGCAACGTAATAGCACCTTAAACCAATTGGCAGGGAAAATGCCTAAAGGTGAAGCTGGTGCTGAAAATACACTGCGTAAACAAACCAGTTCAGATATGCCAATTGTCCGTGTGCAGGATCTTGGGAAAGGTAAGGGTGATGAAGTCACTTTCCACTTACTGAACCCTGTAGGCGCGTATCCGATTATGGGTAGTGCCTATGCTGAAGGTCGTGGCGTGGGTATGTCTTTGAATGAAGACCGCTTACGTGTCAATCAGGCACGTTTCCCTGTGGATCTGGGCAACGTCATGTCACAGATTCGTAGCCCTGCGGATCTGCGTAAGCTTGGCCGTCCCGTTGCACAGAACTTGATGGATCGCTACATGGATCAATCTTCACTTGTGCATATGTGTGGTGCGCGTGGTTTTCACGACAACATTGAATGGGTTGTCCCTGTTGATTCCCACAAAGACTTCAAAGAGATCATGATTAACCGTGTTAAAGCGCCTACCAAGAACCGCCACTACATCGTGGATGGCTCAGGTGTTCAGCTTTTTAACACCAACTCAGGTGAAATTGATCTTTCAACAACTGACTTTTTCACCATGGATACCGTAGATTCAATGAAGTCGGTTATGGATGAAATGCCATTACCACCACCGATTTGTAAATTTGAAGGTGATGCAGCCGCAGAAGATAGCCCAATCCGTGTTTGGTTGGTTTCTCCAGCACAATACAACAAATTTGCAGCACAACCTGGTTTCCGTTCATTCCAATCTGCATCACTTGCGCGAGCAAGCCAAGCGAAACAACACCCATTGTTCTTGGGTGACGTTGGTTTGTGGAATGGATTTATTATCCGCAAAATGCCACGTCCAATCCGTTTCTATGCAGGCGATACCATCAAATACTGCGCTTCATATAACAGTGAAGTCGAATCGAGTATTGTTGTGCCTGATAGCTTTGGTCAGAACTTTGCGATTGATCGTTCTGTCATTCTTGGTGGACAGGCGCTTGCTCAAGCTTTGGCTGCAAGTGACAAGTCAGGTGTTCCGTTCTTCTGGTCTGAGAAAGAGATGGACCATGGCGACAAATGGGAATTGTTGATTGGTTCAATCATGGGTACATCGAAGATCCGTTTTGATGTGAACAATGGGGATAGCAATGAGTTCACCGATTACGGCGTAACTGTCATGGATACAGCCGTACCTTGTTTGGGTCGTGGTAAGTAATTCAATTTCGTCTAAATCCACAAGGGTTTAGTCGATTTTTACAATTTGATGGAAGGAATTTAAACATGGCAACGATTAAGCGTACAGCATCACGTTACGGGCAGTTCGGTGGCTTATCGCCGTATGGCAATTTAACAGTATTGACCTTTTTATTGGCAACCAATGCGACTGGCCAAGTCATTGATTCAGATGCTACAGCAGCACTTGCGAGTGGTGATGTAATTGATCTTGGTGAATTACCTGAAGGTATGCGTCTTGATGATGCTCAAGCATTCATTACCACGCCAATGACAGCATCGGTCACAGGTAAGCTCGGCTTCAAATATAGCGATGGTGTCGATGTTGAAGCAGTACCACAAGATGATGATTACTTTTGGGCAGCCGCATCACTGGCAGCCGCAGGGCGCAAACGTGCAGATGGTTCAACACTGGTGACATTACCCAAGCCAGCACGTTTGATTTTAACCATTGGTGGTGCAGCAAACGTCAAAGCCAGTGACATCAAGTTCACCGTAACAGGTGAATTGACTGGTCCTAAATAATTGATGGTTTTGGTGATGTAAGTTTAAAAGCTGCTTACATCACCTTTTTTTATTCAAAATAATAAGGATGAGAAGATGAAAACTCTAGCGATTGCAATGATTTGCCACGGGATTAATGCGGCTTATTGCCAGTCTTTGGGCGATACCAGTCAACCAGCATGGGACGATGCACCAGACTGGCAGAAACAAAGCATTATTGCAGGTGTAGAAATGCACATTGCTAATCCTGATGCGACACCAGAGCAAAGCCACGAAGCTTGGTATAAGCAAAAAGAAGCTGAAGGCTGGGCATACGGCGAAGTGAAGGACGTTGAAAAGAAGCTACATCCATGTTTCTTGCCTTATGATGAATTACCACAAGCGCAAAAAGCCAAAGATTATCTGTTCCGTTCCACAGTACATCTTGTTAAGAATCTGCCTGACTCCGAAGATTACCTGGCATTAAGTGCGGAAGTGATCAGCTTACGTCAGAAGGCAGCAGATCAGAAGAATACTGCGATTGCTACAGTAGCTACAACTACAACATCAAGTGGAGTTGCTATTCAGTACGTTGGTAATAAGTCGCCGTTTAAAGACCATCTTTACAACTCAGCACTAACCTTCACTACAGGGCAGGTGCGTAATGTAACCAGTGATTTAGCAACCAATTTGTTAAAGCATCCTGAGTTTAAGCTTTATGTGGCTGAAAGTGATGATTCTACCGAGTCAGAACAGGCTGTTGATGATACAGCAGTAGTCCTTGCCAATGCTCAACTGGAGCAAGAAAAGAAAGACCAGGAACAAACCGCCGTCCTTGATGAAATTGATGTCGTCAATCAAATGACCAAAGATGCTTTGATTGAATATGCCTACAACAAGTACCAGCAAAAACTCAATAAGCAAAATAGCGTTGCAACTTTACGCACACAGGTTGCTGAGTTTGTTCATCAATTTGGGGTGGTGTGATGCAACTAAAAGAACTGATTCGCCGTTTCCGTGTTCAAGCAAATGATAAGGTTGAGCCTTATTTCAATGAAGATGAGGACGTAATCGCATGGCTAAATGATGCTGTTAAAGAAGCATGTATTCGTGGGCGTTTGCTATGTGAAAGTCAGAATAGCGATGTATGTAAAATCAAAGTGAATGCAGGTCGATCAAATTATGATTTGCATAACTCGCTTTATGAATTGACCCGAATTTGGTTCGAGCCAGCAGACGGTAAAACAGGTTCTTTTATTTCTATTACATCTGCTGAAAATCTTGACCGTACTTATTATCGAGATTGGAAGTCGATGTCAGAGTTTCCACGGTTTTTAATTCAGGATGACACCACGATCCGTTTAGTGCCATGTCCTAATATTGATGGTGAGTTGCAGCTTGAGGGCTATCGTGTGCCATTGGTTGATCTTGATTGCTTAGATGATGAGCCTGAGATTAATAGCTTACATCATGTTCACTTAATTCAGTGGGCTTTAGCTCAGGCATTTAGCGTACCCGATGCAGAGTTTTTTGATGCGAATCGTGCTGCAATGGCTGAACAGGCTTTCACAGACTATTTCGGTCAACGTCCAGATAGTGATTTGCGCCGTATTACACGCGAAGATGTGCCGCATCACGTCATCCCATTTATGCCATAACCCCTGTAAGGCATGAGAGTTTCTGCTATTAACTTCATACTTTAACTATGTTGTTTTGAACTTGATACGGAGACTCAATTACATGGCAAATACTCTTTTCGACTTTGCTCGTCAACGCTTCCTAGAGGGGAAAATTAACTGGATGACAGATACAATTAAGGTCATCTTGGTTGATACAGGTGTATATACACCACAAATTTCAACGCACCAATATCTATCTGATATTCCTCAGCCTGCACGTATTGCAGGGCCAATAACTCTAACTAATAAAACCACTAATGGTGGTTCAGCAGATGCGGATGATGTCACATTTTCTACCGTATCTGGCAATTCAGTTGAAGCAATTGTTATTTACAAAGATACAGGTGATGAATCACAAAGCCCTTTAATTGCATACCTTGATGTAGCAACTGGCTTACCTGTTGTCCCTAATGATGGTGAGATGGTCATTGCTTGGGATGGTGGTATTAATCGAATCTTCCGCATCTAACTTTTAATAATAGGGTGGTTTAAATGGGAACAAGTGAACCGATAGCTAAGGGTCATGTAGAAGATGCTGATGGTAATTCTGCTTCAAATTGTAAATTATTTATGTACCGCAGAAGCGATGGCACTTTACTCGGTAGTGCTGTCAGTGATGATAGCGGTAATTATGAATTAACTCATCAAGGGGAGAATGGAGAGCTTGTGTTCATTGTTTGCCTTGATAACGATGAGTCACCTGATTTTGAAGGAATTGTTCGTGATCGAATCGCGATTGTAGCTACTGCTGCGGTGATTGGTAGTATTGAGATTCATGGCAGAACACCAGAAGGAGATAAATTACTCGTAAGTTATAATGATGGTACAACAAAAACACTTGGTGTTTATGCCCTAGATTCAAATAATCAAATTGATTTAGATAGCAACTTAATCACAGTTGATGTTAGTGCATCTGGAAACAATTATTTCTTTTATCCTAAGATGTCCGATGATGGTACTGCTATTGCCTATTTTTGGTCTGAAGATAATGGGGAGACGTGTAATCCTAGAGTCTTGACTCAAGAAGCAGAATCTCTTGAATACACCAAAATTGCAACTATCTCAGACCCTGTAGATTATCGCTCTGAGGCGCTCGATGGATCTATATTTGATATTAGTTTCGGTGGTAGTTACTTAGGTTGTGTTGACCTTAATAATGGGGATACAAAAATCTTCAGCAAAACATCTTCAGAACTATACACGCTAGTATCAACGTTTAATTTAGCATTTGTAGCTGGTTTTAAATTCTCGCCAGATACATCAGGTAATTTCGCAGCTATTATCGCGCCAACAGCTTTAACTGTGTATAACATTGCTGGAGAACAGCTCGGCAGTCTCTCTTATGCAAACCCTGCAAATGCTCCACTAACAACACTACAACCTCCTATATGGTTAAGTTCCAACATTATTGTGCGCAGCATAGACAAGTACGACAGTAATTGGAGTTTTTTAGGTGGTGCTTGTCAGGTTGGAGATATGAGCAGTGGTGTGCTACAAGAAGCATCTACATATGAGAATCTATCTTCATCAGGGGCATTGAGTTATTCAAACTTTGCAGGAAAATGCTTATTGAGTAGTAACACTGTATTAAGTTTTTTTTCTGAAACGGGTGCATTTGAATCGGAAGCTATGATTTCAAGCAATGCGATTAATGGAACACTTGTATTAAAACCAGATGGTGAGACTATACTTTATAATGAGTCTACAGATGTGCTTATTCACTCTCTTGTGGGATTAATACAAATACGAACTCAATCTCAATCCCAGGAGATGATCGCAGGTACATACTCATTAAGTTTTGAAATTACCGAGAATAATAGTACAACAACCGTAACTGCAACTTATACAAGTACCGAAAATTTAACTCTTTCTATCCTTACACTTTATCTCATGGCTCAAGTTGATTTAGGTTATTGGACAGATGTTACATCAACGTATATTCAGTTTACTGGGTTATTTTCTTTTGCTGATGTTAATAATTATTCGACCTTTAGGGGTTTAGATAGTACTTACCTTAATGGAATTACTACACCAAGACCCATGTTGGTGAAGCTCATTCAAACAGATAATCCAGTAGGTACAGATATCTATGATTATATCTTTGGTGAGAATTATAAATCACTACCAGTTCGTACCGAAGGCTATAGCTTAATTGCTGGTTTGGTTAAGTAATTTATAAAGTAAGCGTCCGCTGAATCCCATACCAATTTTTAATTCAATTTAGGTTTCCAGCAGTGTGGCAGTAACTCTTCAATCTGGGTCACTTTATGTGTCGGCAGCCTTTTCAGCACATCACTTAAATAGGCA
>NZ_BKNN01000055.1 GCF_008993995.1 Acinetobacter brisouii | reverse complement strand
CAATTCAGACACAAATCTGGATTGCGATGATCGCCTATTTATTGGTGAGTTTCGCTCAACATTTAGGGAAAACAGGTTGGACAGTTCAACGTTTACTCAGAATAATTCAAGTGAATTTGTTTGAAAGAAGAACTTTAAAAGCTTTATTTTCACCCGATAAAATACCCATAAAACAAGAGGAAGCTCAAATGAGCTTCCTCTTGTGAAAAATTGTGGGACAGCAATGGGGAATGTCCCGTCTTTTTAGTGTATTCAGTTTTAACTTTCTGCTGTATCAGCACGTTTCAACATATCGTACAATTCTTCTTTCAATTTGAGTTTTTTGCGTTTAAGCACTTCAATGTCATCCAAACCTGAGGTGACAGGGTCTTGCTCTAAGCGAATGATTTCATGGTCAAGCTCATTGTGTGCTTCAAACACTTTAGAAAAATGAGCATCTTCCTGTTTTAGTTGACTAATCAATGCACGATATTCTGGAAACATGGTCGCTCCTCGTGTGAGTTGTTGGTTGTGGCTGCCTTTTGGGCAACGCTATTGTTATATATAACGCGAAGTGGCGTTAAAATTCCTTATAAATCTTATGGGATTTGGTTGCGATTGCATAGTGTTTGTGTGAAAAATACACATAAAAAAATTATGGAATTTGGGCTATACATGGTGTATAGCCCAGTCTGGTTTATTCAAAATTGGCATGTCGGATTTGTTTGCGTAATTTTTGCACTTCATCAATCAGATCCAACATCATCGCGACAGCTGAAAAAGAGGCATCGAAATCACGCTGTAAACGATAAGCTTGGCGTGCCCGACTGAGATCCTCACCTAAAAAAATATACTCTTCAGTGTGGATGGCTCGTGTTGGCAAGATGTCATATTCAAGCAATTGAAGTACCCACTCTGTAGGCTGTCCACAACTGTCTGCAAAATGGATTAAATCAAAGCTCATATGTTCATCAATAATTTCTGCATCAGGACAGCCGTCACAGAGAATTTCACGATAATGAATAGTCGTCATAATTCAACTCCTTAACCTTCACGTGGATTAAAGTTTGGAAAACTTGCTGCGAATTGTTGATAAGCTTGCTGTTGTTGCTCGGTATGAGCTTGTGGAAATACGATGTTAAGAATGAGGTATAAATGTCCTGCGGTTTTATTGGGAATGCCTTTATCTTTTAAACGTAATTGTTGCCCCTGTTTTGCATTTTTTGGAATGTTGACTTGTAAAGCCCCTGCGGGTGTATTGACCGTAATGCCATGACCGAGTGCTGCTTCCCACGGGCTAATCGGTACAGTGAGATAAACATCGCTGCCTTCAACCCAAATGCTGTCTGTATGTTGGTAACGAATCTCAATATATAAATCGCCATTGGCACCGCCACGAATCCCGACCTGACCTTGACCTGAAAGCCGAATTTGCTGACCTTCTTTCATGCCTTTTGGAATTTTGACTTCTAAGGTCTTACGCTGAACTTCGGGTTCGCCATAGGCATTCATGGTTGGAATTTGCAAAGTAATCTGTTGTGTTGTCCCGTGATACGCCACATCAATCGGCACTTCTATGCTGGCATGCTGATCTTCACCGCGATAGGACGACTGCTGCCGTTGAGCGCCGCCAAAGCCTGATCCAAAACGACCAAACAGATCTTCAAAGCCATGAAAGTCTGAGGCATTGCCTTGACGGTAAAACTGGGCTTCATCAAAACCGCCTTGACCTGCTCGTCCACCAAACCCTGCAAAGCCTTGTGGATGATCGAGCATCTGATCATATTCTGCTTTTTTTTCGGGATTACTCAGGGTGTCATAGGCGACATTGATGGCCTGCATTTTGGTTTCGGCATCACTTTCCTTGCTGACATCGGGATGGTATTTGCGTGCCAGTTTGCGATAGGCTTTTTTAATTTCATCCGCACTCGCTTTGCGGCTGACTCCTAGTTCCTCGTAATAGTTGTTTGACATAGGTTAGTCGCTGTTTATGGTTATCTTTTCCTCATTATGAAACGATTTTTATAGATTTCAACGGCTTTGTTGCATAAATATGTAAGCATCTGATTTAAATAAATTTAATTTTGGACCAAAAAACAATCAAAATTTTTAAAATCATATAGTTATGAAATCTTTGTGCAACAAAGCCGATTTCAACAGCGATTATGCAGAAGATGGGATGAATTGAAGTCAGATTAAGCCTGACTTCAATTCATCTTTTTTTAAGATTTAACTTAAATGCTCGCCAAACAAGCCCAACGCTTCTTCAGCGGTAAACTCATAACGGGTGTTACAGAATTGGCAGTCCATCTCGATTGGGTTCTGGAACTCTAAAGTTTCTTTCACTGCATCGACCCCGATCTGGATGAGTGCGTTGATACACTTATCTTTCGAGCAGGTGCAGCCAAACTGAAGCTGTTCAACTTCAGGCAAACGTACATCTTCTTCGTTATATAAACGATAGAGAATTTCGTTGGCGCTCAGATCAGTCAGTTCTTCGGTTTTCAGTGTTTGGGTCAGCATAATCAGACGTGGCCACAGGTCTTCATCGACAAATTGCTGTTCTTCTTCGCTGTTACGTGGCAGGAGCTGAATCAGTAAACCACCTGTACGTTCTTCTGTACTTGCTAAAACAATCCGAGTTGGAATTTGTGCAGATAAATCATAGTACTGCATCAAACAGCCAGCCAAAGTTGGTTGGTCTAAAGGCACAATTCCTTGATAGCGCTCACCAAATTCTGGCTCAATATTGATAAACAAAACAGGTTGGCTGAGTGCTGCCAATACTGTGCTGCTGTCGGTGGCCTGTTCAAAACGCGGGTCTTGTTCAAAGTCAGCTAAAGCACGAACTTCGCCCAAGTGATTACATTCTGCCATCGCCCATTTAAACGTGCCTTGCGCCTGAATTTGCAGGCTGATACGACCTTTGATTTTTAAGGTGCTGGCAAGCAACGCTGTCGCGCTGAGCATTTCACCCAATAAAATCTGTACGGCTTGTGGGTAGTCACGCTTTTGCAAAATGGTATGCAGCGCTTCTTCAAGATGAACCACTTCGCCGCGAATAGGGCAGTTTTCAATATAAAAACG
Organism: Acinetobacter brisouii; assembly: GCF_008993995.1. Lineage (GTDB taxonomy): Bacteria > Pseudomonadota > Gammaproteobacteria > Pseudomonadales > Moraxellaceae > Acinetobacter > Acinetobacter brisouii_A. The sequence continues at coordinate 14,632 of NZ_BKNN01000055.1, read as the reverse complement.
TTGACGTAAATTAGACATATATTTCTCCAAGACCCTGTCTTAATGGAGATGATCTTCTAAAACACAAGTTACTCAGACTCATCTCGCGTCACATTGATGCGTTGCTGATCTAAACCACGACGCAAATTGACATCTTGGTTCTTTTTCTCAACAAAGGCATCGCTCTCAAACAGGTGCTCAAGCTCTGCTAGGGCATTACGATGCGTTTCAAAGATTTTCTGTTCATCATTATAAATATTTTGCTGTTCCAAAAGTAACTTTTCATCGCAATCTCGGAACACTTCAATTTTTTGATAGGCTGTTGCGTCATCAATGCCCAGTTCACGTAAGGCGCGATAGGCCATACCCAGTGAGGATAAATAGGTTTCCCGCCAAATAAAATTCACGCCCAAATCACGCAGTAAGTGGACATGGTGGCGGTCACGTGCCCGCGCCAGTAAGGTAATGTTGGGATAATTCAGGGCAATATGCCGTGCGACATTCAGCGAATCTTCCACATCATCAATCGCCAGAATAAAGATTTTGGCATTTTCGATGCCTGCCGAGCGCAAGATCTCAGGTTGGGTAACATCGCCATAGTACAGCGTACTGCCATATTTTCTGACGAAGTCAACCTGTTGCAGGCTATGGTCAATCGCGGTAAAGGGAATGTGTTGCAGACGTGCAATCCGCGCAATGATTTGCCCAAAACGACCAAATCCCGCAATAATCATCGGGTTGTTTTGGTTGGGAATCTCGTCATAAGCAGGCTGTTCCTGACGGTCAAAACGTGGCGCAATCCAGCGACTCACCACCCAGAACAATAACGGGGTCAATGTCATCGACAACGTCACAATCAGGCTGACAGGTTCCAGTAAATGATTACCCAGCACCCCTGCATCTTGTGCAGCGGTCAGTACCACAAAAGCAAATTCTCCGCCTTGAGCCAAGCAGGTTCCGAGTAATAAACTGTTTTTCCAACTGTTGTGATAAAAACGCCCGATCAGGGTCATGATGCAGGCTTTCATCAGCAACAATGCTACCGCCCCCCCGATAATGACTTCGGGCATGGTTTGCAGCAAAGACAGTTGTGTGGTCATACCCACAGTCATAAAAAACAGACCAAGTAACAGACCTTTAAACGGTGCGATACTGGCTTCAAGTTCATGCCGAAACTCAGAGTCAGCAAGTAAAACGCCTGTTAAAAATGCGCCAAGCGTGACACTAATTCCGAGGGTTTGCATTAGCAGAACCACCGAAAGCACAATAAACAGCGCCACCGCAGTAATCAGTTCGCTGGCGCCACTTTTTGCCACAAAGCGGAAAAATGGACGCATCACAAAACGGCTAAATAAAAACAGACCGCTAAAGGTGGCAATAATCGCAGCGAAGTAAGCGATTCCGTGATGTGTTGACTGATTGCCTGCCAAAATTGGAATGGTCGCCAGTAAGGGAATGGCGGCAATATCTTGAAATAACAACACTGAAAAGGCTTTTTGCCCATAGGTGGTATTCAGTTGCTGTTTTTCTGTGAGGAGTTGTAGCACAAAGGCGGTTGAAGAGAGTGCCAAGGCAAAGCCAATGACAAAGCTACTGGCAACCGACAAATGCAGGGCAAAGTACAGAATCGGCATAATCAGCAAGCCTGTGGCAAAGACTTGCAGGCTACCCATGGCAAAGATCGATTCACGTAACTGCCATAAACGCTGTGGGCGCAGTTCCAGTCCGATCAGGAACATCAGCAAAATCACGCCAAACTCAGCCATGTTCATAATGGCATCGGCATCACTGGCAATATTAAAGACGCTCGGCCCTAAAATAATGCCCGTGAACAAATAGCCCAATACGGTGGCCAGACCAAAGCGTTTTCCCAAAGGCACCAAAATTAAGGCAGCACCTAGAAAAATTGTGATTTGCAAAAGTAACGACATGGATCAGCCTTTCTCACAAGCAGCACAAATGCAACTCAAACCCGAAGGAGGCAATTATACAGCTCAATTTATCTCATTGATCCATATATTATAAACAGCAATATTTCAAGCAATGGTCGTAGTTGTGTTAGCTCATTTCTTGCGGGTCAACATCTAGCGATACTCTAAAGCCGCGAGGTTGCTGCTGCATGACGTTCGCCCACCAAGTATTCACATGCATGTGCAGCTGTACCCGATCGGAGGCCTGTAAAAATAAATGTGCCTGATGTCGACCTGCTTTCCGTTCCATCGGGGCGGGAATTGGTCCCCAGATTTCAATGTGATTGCCTGCAAGCTGACGTAGTTGAGCGGCAATTTTCGTCAGGAACTCTAGGTTTTCTGTGGCATTTCGGGCTTGGCTACGCACCAGCATGCTGTAACGAAATGGCGGAAACTGCGCCAGTTGCCGTTCTTTGAGCGTGTGCTGAGCAAAGTAACGATAGTCCTTTTCCAGTAACATTTGAAATAAAGGATGCTCAGGACGTAAAGTTTGAATCAGCACATCACCTTTATGTTCCCCCCGTCCTGCACGCCCTGCGACCTGAATAATCAATTGGGCGGTGCGTTCTGTGGCACGAAAATCTACACTGAGCAAGCCCGCATCAATATCGAGTAGTGCCACCAAACTGACATAAGGGAAATGATGTCCTTTGGCTAGCATTTGAGTACCGAGTAAAATCAGCGGTTTATTTTCTTGGATTTGATCATAAATTTTCTGCCAGCTTCCCACCCGACTGGTACTGTCCCGATCCACCCGTAACACAGGATAGTCTGGAAACAGTTCTTGTAAGGTTTCTTCGATTTTAACGGTGCCCAAACCAATCGGTTTTAAACTGTCATGGTGACAGGCAGGGCAGTGATCGGGCAGACGTTGAATCAAACCACAATGATGGCAATGCAAGTGCTGATAGGGTTTGGTGTGCAAGGTAAAGTGTGCATCACAATGTGGGCAGTTGGCTTGCCAAGCACATTGTTCACAGAGCAACACAGGTGCATAACCACGACGATTGAGAAAGATCAGCACTTGTTGTTGTTTGTCGAGACGCTGTCGAATTTGCTCAATGAGCTGCTGACTCAGTCCATGCTGTTTTTGCGCAATTTTCAAATCCAGCACATGCATTTTAGGCAGCACCGCATGTCCTGCGCGTTGATTGAGCTGCAAATGGGTAAGCTTGCCTTGCTGAACCAGTGCATAGCTTTCAATACTTGGTGTGGCTGAACCTAAAATAATTGGGCAACGTTGCACATGCGCCCGATACAGTGCCACCTCGCGGGCATGGTAGCGAAAGCCCTCTTGCTGTTTAAACGACAGATCATGTTCTTCATCGAGAATGATCAGACCCAGATTGGGCAGTGGGGTGAAAATCGCTGAACGTGTCCCCAAAATAATCGAAGCACGTCCCGTCTGTGCCTGTTGCCATGCCTGTAAACGCTGTGTGTCACTCAGACCTGAATGTAGCATTACGGTATGACAGTGAAAACGTGACTGAAAGCGGCTAATGGTTTGTGGAGTCAGCCCAATTTCAGGCACCAAAACTAAAACCTGTTTACCTTGCTTGAGCACTTCATACATCACTTGCAGATAGACTTCGGTTTTGCCGCTGCCTGTAATTCCATCGAGTAAAAAGGCCTGAAACTGATTTTGTGCCTTTAAAATGCTTTGAATGGCTTTGCTCTGATCAGGATTGGCTTTGAGGGGCAGTTGTGCCAGTTGCACAGCTTCGGGCTGCATATTTTGCTGATGATATTCCGCTCGAATAATGCCTTTCTTTGCTAAAGCTTCGAGGGTGGAATTTTCAACATCATTGGCATTTAAAATATGTTGTGGTGTGCCATGTGGTGAGAGTTTTAGGATTTTATAGGCAGCTTGTTGGCGTGGTGCTTTTTTTAAATTGACCTCCTGAAGATCAGGATTGAGTACCCAGACTTTTGCCAATAAATCATAAGATTTCCCTTGACGTAGCAAGGTTGGAAAGGCGACAGGCAACACTTCACCAAGCGGAAAATGATAATACGATGCCACCCAGTGCATCAGCTTGAGACAGATCGGATCGAGTAAACTGTGTTGATCGAGTAAATTGAGAATGCCTTTTAATTCAAACCGTGGATCGAGGGGTTCATCGGGACTGAGTTTCTCGACAATAATCCCGACACAATGCCGCGTTCCAAACGGCACATAGACGCGCGCGCCAAGCGCAGCCTGTTGATATTGAGCTTCCGTTAGCGTGTAGTCAAAGCAGTCATATAAATGAACAGGAATGGCAACTCGAATCCGAAACGGTAAAGGCATAGAAATCACTTATTTTGAATTTGACAGCACTATGCAAGATTTATTTGAGTGTTGACAAGTCTAGGCTTTAAAAAATGCCAAAAAGGCTCGAAAAACATCAACTAAGAATGATTTAACATCTTAATTTAGAAAAAGAATAATTCTCAAGAATGATAGTTACAAGAAACTCTCAAGATGGAGGAAAATCAGACTATTTCTTATTTTTAAAAATTCGCATAATAAAAAAGACAATGTTTTTGTCGGAAGGGATGAGACATGAAAGCATTATTTTTAAAAGATGAAATTCATGAGTTGCATTGGAAAATGCTCAAAGCCATTAGCTTAATTGCGGGCTTGTTACCTGCTCAGCATATTGCCAATATTTTATGGCATGTCAGTGATGCAGAAAGCCAGATTGTTTTAGGGTTCTTTGCACTGAGTCTATTTTCTGCTTGCGCCAGTTTAGGATTTATTGCGGCATTGCACGTTTTAAATGCATCCATGACGTTAGAGCACAATTTGCTTGAACAACGCATGATCAAAGTCTATCAGCATGTGCCGATGTTATTTTTGGCAGGTGTGGTGAGCTATTTGGTGGTGAATTTTCAGTATTAACATGTTGGCTGCTTGAAGCAACCAACATGTCTGTCACGATTAACGACGTGATTTGAATGACACATCAATTTGACGAGGGCGATAACGCAAACTGAGCAATAACAATAATCCTGAGAAAATCAGAACTGGATAATTGCCTAGACGGTTATACAAGGTTTGCCCTGTATAAGCAGGTAAGTCACCACGCAAGACAAAGGCTTTGTCTTGCGGCGCTTGTTTGACAATATGTCCTTGCGCATCAATAAATGCAGTCACGCCTGTATTGGTTGCACGAATAAACCAACGACCATTTTCTTTGGCACGCATTTGTACCATTTGTAAATGCTGCCAAGGGCCAGCCGTGCCTTTAAACCATGCATCATTGGAAACCGTCACCATAAAGTCACTGTGTTCTGCATTGATACGGGTGAGGTTGGGATACGCCACTTCATAACAAATCGCTGCACCGAGAGGGTGTCCTTTCACAGACAACGGTTGTTGTCCTGCTGCACCTGCACTAAAGCCACCTGCACTGGCATCATTTTGCAGTGAAGGTAAAACCCACTTCAACAAGCCTGCCAATGGAACGTATTCGCCAAATGGTACAAGACGTTGTTTTTGGTATAAACCTGAAGTTTGTTCACCAAAAGCCATGAGGGCATTATAAAACAATGGCTTCTGTGCCTTGACTGAACCTGCTTCATCATAGTACGGAATACCTGTGACCCATGCCGAATGTTTGGCAAGTGCTTGGCGGTTTATGTCTTGTAAAAAGGGCTCAATGGCGGTTTGTGGCATTGGAATCGAAGATTCTGGCCATACCACCAAGTCTTGTCCCCATTCTGAAGCACTGAGATCATGATAAATGTCTAAAGTACGATTTTGATAGCTGGTTAGCCATTTCAGATCTTGTGGAATATTGCCTTGAATCAGTGAAACATGGAGTGGTTTTTCGGCTTTGGGTTGCACGAAGACCAAAAACGATGCAGCCCAAGCACCCGCAAGGAGTACGGCAATTGGTACTGCCCAAAACCATTTTCTACGAACCATTTCAACCAAGCCACAGGCAATGGTGATGGCAATAAAGGACACCCCAAATACACCAAATAATGGAGCATATTGATCTAAAAAGCGTTCAGTAAAGGCATAACCGACAAATAACCACGGAAAACCTGTAAACACCCATGTTTTTGCCCATTCAAAAAATACCCAAAGTGGAGCAAATGTCAAAGGGGTTTCTGGGAAAAAGCGACGATAGACCCAAGCCTGTAGCGCACTAAATAGCGCCATAAGACTTGCCATAATCGCAATCAGTAGCACGCTGACCGCAGCACTGGTATCGCCATACTCATGAATTGAGGTGTAGAGCCAAAATGCCCCAACGAACCATAGACCAAAGCCATAGCACCAACCGATCAGTAAGGCTTGAGGTGCAGAACGCTGTTGTAAGCAAGCATAGAGCAGCGCGGGGCTGATGAGTGCCACAATCCAAATATGATAGGGCGCTAAAGCAAAAATAAAAGTCGACCCTGCTGCAAGTGCGATCAGGCTAGCAAGCCAAACAGGAAATTTGGCATTCAGCTGATTTTGAGTAGACTTTTTAATACGCAGCTCACTCATTGGCGCACAGCCTGAATCAAATGAATGGTACGTGCATCGGCTTCTAAAATGGTAAATTGCCACTGATTGAGTTCAATCACCTGACCTTGCAAGTCATTGACCAATCCAAGTTCTTGCAGCAATAAACCCCCAACGGTTTCGACTTCATCATCGGAAAAGTCAGCGTCGAGTACGCTATTAAAGTACTCAATTGGGGTGAGTGCCTGAACCAGCCACGCATTGGCAGTTTGATGTTTCGGATCGGGCACAATATAACTGGCTTCTTCATCTGCCGTGTCATGTTCGTCCTCAATTTCACCGACAATTTCCTCAAGAATATCTTCTAAGGTCACCAACCCCGATGTTGATCCGTATTCATCTATCACAATGGCAATATGGGTTTGGGTATTTTTCAGCATACGCAGAACCTGATCTGAACGGGCACTTTCAGGCACGAACACAGGCTGACGCATAATCGCACGAATGTCGAGTTTGGCTTTAGGGTCGGTTAAAAAAGGCAATAAATCTTTGGCCAGTAAAATCCCAACGACGTTTTCAGGTTGATCATTTGAAAAGACTGGAAAACGTGAATGTGCCGAATCAATCAGGACATGTAAAATGTCGAGCAGTTCGTCATCTTCTTGTAGGCTGATCATGGCGGTGCGTGGTGTCATGACTTCGCGAATTTTAGTGGCAGGTAAGTCCAGCACGCCTTCAAGCATCGCCACTGTATCGGGCTCTAAAAAACGGCGAGAATCTTGGACAAGTTTTAATAATTCATCTCGGGTTTCAGGCGCTGTGCCTAACCATTTTCTTAAGCCTCGCATCCCCCACGATGGGCTTGATTCCTCGTGCATGATTGTTCCTAAAACGGGTGTTTTTGTTACTGAATGGCTTTCAATCATACCGAAGAAAAAACCGAGATGCATCTAATAAACTGCATCTTGCAACGACAATACAACGAATTGAGAAAAACCAAGTCTTCTATTGCTTTATGCTAAAATAAAGCCGATTTTTTATCTTGAGTTCGCCATGTCTGAAGTTCCTGTTACCCCTGCAATCCAACTCAACACGCGTGGGCTGCGTTGCCCTGAACCTGTCATGATGCTGCATCAAGCGATTCGTAAAGCCAAATCAGGGGAAGTGGTTGAGATTTTTGCAACAGATCCATCAACCTCATGGGATATTCCAAAATTCTGTATGCATTTGGGGCATGAACTGTTACTCCAAGAAGAACAGCTCGATGAAAATCAGAAGAAGGAATATCACTATTTGGTGAAAAAAGGCTAACACCATGATGGCTATGTAACGTGTCGAGAGTAGCGTTTAATCCAGTCATCGACACTGACATAGCGCCCACCGCCCATCACGATCAGTGCCAGCAGCATAATCAGATAAGTTGCAGCAAATTCAATCCCATTATTTAAGATCACCAATGAACCGCTCGAAGTGAGCCAGTCGTAATTGCCATATTGCATTAATAATTGCTGCGCATGCTCGAGTTTGTCGGCTGATGCAAAAACTTGGGGATTGGCAAATGGCGCGCTTGGATCGGCAATTGCTTGCCAACCGTTTTGCCAATGTACTGTAAATATGGCAACCAGCATGGTGATGCTCAAAGGAATACTGATATAGCGTGTTGCTAAGCCAAGTGCGAGTAAAACAGCACCAAGCAGCTCACTGGCTGTTGCAAGACTTGCCATCAGCCATGGTAAAGGTAAGCCCAATCCCCAATCAGGATTGCCAAACCATGTCACAGTATCGGAAAAATGCTGGAGTTTATGATGACCTGCCATCCAAAAAATCGGGACTAAATAGCAGCGAATCGATAAGGCAACCAAGCCATCAAAATGCTGAATCCCACTGATCAATTTTCTATACGTTGTGAAAAGTCTTTCCATCTTGATTTGCTCATCGTTAAGCTTAATCTGTTAGACGCTATAGACGACTGATTCTTACACAGGAAAAATTTTTATTTTTAAGTGTAAGAAATCTTCAAATGCGACGTCTATATCTCAGTACTGTTTCGGTACGTGATGATTTTTGAACTTAATACAAGGAAATTGGACATGAACAAATTACATAGCATGACACCTGTAGCGGCATTATTGGCATTGTCAGTGACAGGTACGACGGTACAGGCCGTTGAGAACCAAGCAGCGCCAGCCTCAACGCCTCATCAAATGAGCAAAGCGAAAGATGGCAAATGTGGTGAGGCAAAATGTGGTGCAGCCAAGAAAGCTGCTGAGCATAAAAAAGCTGCCGATGCCAAGTGTGGCGCAGCGAAAAAAACAGCAGATGCAAAATGTGGTAGCAATCACTAAATCGTCGATTGGAAAATGGGCAGTGTCAGCACTGCTCATGTGTCCGCAATGTGAGGTTTTCTATGCAGAACATAGCAGGTGTTGGGCTTGGTTTACGACGTGAACTGATTGATGATTATTTGCAGGCTGAACACGTCCCTGATTTTATCGAGGTTGCCCCTGAAAACTGGCTTGGACTTGGTGGGCGGCATGCCAAGCAATTTGCAGCATGTGTAGAACGTACAGCGTTGTTCTGTCATGGATTGTCCTTATCGATTGGTGGGCCACATCCGCTGAATTTAGAATTTATTGGACAGATCAAACAGTTTCTCAAACAACATCAAGCTTTACTGTATTCGGAGCATTTAAGTTATACCCACGATGGTGGCTATTTGTATGATTTACTGCCTATTCCGATGACAGAAGCTGCTGTCAGCTATGTTGCCGAGCGGATTTTAAAGGTACAAGACATTTTGGGTCAGCGCTTAGTGATTGAAAATGTCTCAACTTATGTCATGCCTGCGGCAGAAATGACCGAAGCCGAATTTGTTGTTGCAGTCCTTCAAGCTGCGGATTGTGAATTGTTACTCGATGTCAACAATGTCTATGTCAACAGTATCAATCATGGCAGTGATGCACAGGCGTTTATTCGTGCCATGCCGCCTGAACGTGTACGTTATTTACATATCGCAGGGCATCAGCAGATCAGCGCTGATTTGTTGATTGATACACATGGTGCTGCAATCAATGATCCTGTTTGGGAATTGTTGCGGGCAACCTATCAACACATAGGTGTACGTCCAACGCTGTTGGAGCGTGATTTTAATATTCCGACATGGCAGCAACTACAATCCGAATTACAACAGATTCAGCAACTTCAACAGGAAGCAGGCGATGTCTGAGCTTAAATTTCAGCAGATTCAACAGCAGTTCTGCCAAGCGATTCGACAAGCAGATTATGCTGCAATGCCACAGCTACAGCCTGAGCGGATACAGTTGTATCGCGAACTGCTCTTCAACAATATCTCTAGTTTTGTGGAGAATGTTTATCCGATTGCTAAAAGTCTGTTACCTCAACCGCTTTGGCAGTCTTTGCTAGATGAATTTTTTGCCCACGCACAGTGTCAGTCGCCGTTGTATCATGATATTTCATTGCACTTTCGTGAGTATGTAGCGCAATATCAATCCGATAGGATAGCGCCATATCCGTGGTTGTTGGAGCTGTTGCAGTATGAATGGTTAGAGTTGTATCTTGATACCTTAGTGCTTGAGCATTTAAGAGATGTCTCTAGTTTGAATGGTGACAATTGGCAACTCAAGACTTCAGCTTGGGTCTTGGTTTATCAGTATCCTGTCTATCGGTGGCAAGTCGGCATGTCGATCGCAGATTGCCAAGTTCAGCCCAGTGCGATTTTGGTATGGCGTGATGTTCATGATCAAATCCAAGTTCAGCAATTAACCGCTATTTTTGCCCTTCTGATAGAACCTTTAACTCAGGGCGTCACATCATCTCAACCGTTAAGACAGTTGCTTGTGCAGCAGATACCCACATGGAACACAGCGCAGCAACAACAGCAATTAGATCAGTTGCGGGCTTATCTGCAACAATATGATTTGCTGTAGGGAGAAATTGCATGTCGAGTTTGTTACATGATGCTGCTTTTTTACAAGACCTACGTCAACAAATGCTTAAATTTGCTGTATTGCAATTATCGTCATTGAGTTTGGCGGAAGATGCTGTACAAGAGGCATTGAGTAGTGCATTACAACATGTGGAGCAGTTTGCTGGACGCTCCGCTTTGAAAACATGGGTTTTTGCGATTTTAAAAAATAAGATTATTGATATTTTGCGGCACAGTAAACGGATTAAAAGTATGAGTGAACTGTTTGCTGATGATGAAACTGAACTCAGCATTGATGCACTATTTGATCAGCATGGACACTGGCAACATGATCAGGCTCCGCAAGCATGGCAAAGCCCTGAAACAATGATGGAGCAACAGGATTTTTGGCTGGTGTTTGATGCATGTTTGAACCATTTGCCTGCACGTTATGCTCAAGTGTTTATGTTGAGAGAAATGATTGAATTAAGTAGCGAAGAGATCTGTCAAAAATTAGAGCTGAGTTTAAGCAATTTCAATGTGCTGATGTACCGTAGCCGAACGCGATTAAGGGAATGCCTTGAAAATAAATGGCTACTTCAGGAGGGTTGTTCATGTTAACTTGCCGCCAAGCGACACAATTATTGTCTGAGCAGCTTGATCAGACTTTGAGTTTTCGACAAATAACAGCCTTGCGCTGTCATATTTTAATTTGTCGTTCCTGCCGCCGCTATGGGCGACAGGTGCGTAGTTTAAAACAACTTTCAAAGCGATATACACAGCAGACCCTGCCAGTCGATCGATCTTCCTGAGGGTTTTACCAGCGAATGGGTTCTTCACTTGAGCCTGGGGTCATGGCATAGCCTGGAGATGGATCTACTGAAGATTGCGAAATTTCAGCTCGATTTTTGAGTTTTAGACCAACCATAAGATCTTGGTACACGGCTTGGGCGACCATATCTGCTGCGGTATTTGATGCACCTGTAACAAGGTTTTGCCCTGAAAATGTCGATATGGTTTTGTTGACTGCACCTGCTGCAACAGTTTTACTTGTATTGGCTTCAATAACACGCCAAGTTAAGCGTACTTGTTGGGCATCTTTATTGAGTCCGTACATAGATGAAGCAGATGCTGGAGCAAGTTGAGTAATTTTGCCAACAACTAAATAATCCACACCGACTTTTTGACCAATTCGAGCTAGTTCTTGTGGTGCACCATCCCAGTTTAAAACATCATTTTCATATTGCATTTCTTCAAGATATTGGCGGTCTAGTACACTGAGTTGCCCAGATTGAGTGATGTATGTTCCGACAAGATCACTGAGTTCCATACGAAAATCATCTGAACCTTCCGTGTTGCTCGTTAGACGGAAAGGTAAAATCGCAATTCGTTTTAGATGACGATCTTGTACTGCCGATTCAAATTTATTGACGTAAGCACGGACACGAGCATGATAATTATTTTTAGAGCCTGTTAAGCTTAAGACTTGAAAGCGACTAACTGAACCTGATCCTGAGGTTTCAACACTAAAAACAGGAGAAGTTTTACTACTATAGCTCCATTGATTACGGTTAATCGACATCGCTACAGTTTCTTCATAGTCTACGCGAGAGGATACCCCTGTTCCATTTACAGCCTGTACAGCAATAAGGAGTGCTTCGGCAACAGCTTGTTGTTGTGTTGGTCCACTGCCAGAAGCATCTTGAATAACTTCTTTAACACCTGCAAAAGATGATGTTATGCATCCCAATACAAGAGATAAAGTGAATATAATTTTTTTCATCGTTTTCTACTGAATTTTGATCCAATAGCATCAATTAGATCGAATGCTATTGGATATAAAAAATAAATTACAAACCAAAAGTTGAGCGTTTTCCAGACTTGCGAATTTCTTTTTCACTTGTCCATTCAACAATACCAGTCTGAATATTTTGAAGTTTTAAAGTGAATTTATAATAAACATCACTTTTTCCACCTGAATTTTTAACGATACTTGATAGATTACCATTGAGCATATATTCAGCGCCAATTTGTTTACCTGCACGCACAGAAGTTGCTTGATCAACCATACCACTTTGTTTCTGATAGGCAATTTGATCAGCCATTGCACCAACAGACGTCATATCGACAAAGCGGAATTTTCCTGAATTGATCAGTTTATTTTGAATCGTGTCAGTAATCGATTCAGTGTCGATATGCTCTTGGGTTTTGTTTTTAATACGGTCAACAAACATCACAGGACGGCGCGATTGGGTCATTTGCACCACAGGAGGAAAGCTCAACATATCATCAACCATTTTGGTGGCAATCATTTGTAAATCAGTTGAGCCAAAATCGGTAGTCAATGTTTCTACCGCTTGAGCATCGCCATAACTGACATTACCTGTTGATGCACATCCGCCTAACAACGCTGTACCTGCAACAACAGCAGCAGTCATTAATTTTATTTTCATGAATCTATCTCTCTTATTTCTTTAAGTAAACAACAACATCAACAGCTGATGGATTTGGTGCAAGGGATTGCACAGTTTTAATTTCTCGACCCGTTAACTCAATTGGCTTCCAAATAGAGCCTTCTGGGTTGACTTCCATGCCTTGTGCATCGACCCAAACAATTTTGTAAGAAAAATGTTTGTTGTTAAAACGTTGATTTTTAATGCCTAAAGCAATTTTTTTAAGATCACCAACATTGACCATATTTACACGATCAACGCCGATTTCAGTGAGTAAAACAGCATTATTGGTACGTGTTTGAACGCTCATTTCACCATTGCTTTGAGTTTTTGTTGTTAAAGCATTAGGTGCTGTACATGCGACTAATAGGGTACTGAGTGTACCTATAAGACCGAGGGTTAAAAATTTCATAAAGTTCTAGATCCAGTGGATTAAGGTTTTGAAAAAAGGCTGCTACTTACAGAAATTTTATTATTTATATCATATGCATATGCAAAAATTGTCTGATTAGGGGTAGCGTCTAGAGTTAATGGTGCACTGTATTTTCCTGCACTAGCGAGCTGTAATTGATATTTACCAGGGGCTAAATTGAGTCGAGCAATTTGAGTATTACTAGGTAGTGTTGACCAAGAGCGTAAATCTGCATGATCTGTTGCTGTATTCATGAGATTACCCGCAAGTTGTCCTAAAACACCAAGTTGATTTCCAAGCTGTTGTTGAGCAACATATTTGGTTGTTGTTCGCATAATTTGGCGAGTGACTGTGGCAGCGGTTTGCTCCTTAAGTTGCTTGACTGCAAGCGCACCAATGTCATTCAGAACATAACTATTTTGAATTTTTTTATTATTGAGCAAAATTTGAGTGGATTCTGGAGTTTGATACGTGCGCGGTTCATAACTTGCAAAAGCAATATTAATTAATCCATTTGGACTAGGTAAAACCAGTTTATTTTCAACTTTTTGCGGAACTAAACCTTGCTCAATAAAAATAACCACAGGCACACTGTTTTTATTTTTTTGTGCATTCAGTTGATCTACACGTTGAATATCAGCAGCAATTTGTGGCTCTGGTTGTAACTCGTATGCTTTTTTATAGTCAACAAGGGCATCGTTATATTCACCGAGTACTTCCCATAAGCTTGCTGCCATATAGAAGGCATAACTATTTTGGTAGGTATTTTTGATTTTACCTGCAATCGGATCTAAACCTGATAATGCTTCATCAAGTTGTTGTGGTGGTGCTGAACCTGCATCTGGATTTTTCTTTTTTTCTTTCTCGGTTTTTTTGGCGAGTTCTTCTTCGTGACTCATTTCAATATCGCGCTGTAATTGCTGGGCAACACGCATTTCAACCGATGCCGCTTCCATATCTTTTAAATAGATATAGTTTTTTGCTTGAGAAATATGAGCAAGCACTTGTTCATAGGGCGGAACAATATAAGGAACAACCGAGTCATTGCTGAGCATCGACAAGGCTTGAAAACCAACCCGAGAAGCGCTGACTTTGGCACGATGATTTTGCTTGTCGAGTAACTCAAATGCTTTTTTATATGTTGCCAAACTTGCATCATAGTTTTGATTGACTTGCTGAATACGTGCTTGTTCGAGTAAGTATAAGGCACCATCTTTTTTACTTGAATTTTCAGTAAATTTTTGAGCAAGACCACTATCAGCATTTTGATTGAGTGTTTGTCTAAACTGGTCACTGTCTTCTTTATATGTCTTGAATGTCCCTGCATTTAGATGACTTGATGTAACTAAAAGTACTGTGGCTGTGCTAAATATATGCGTTGATTTTTTTAAAAAATTCATTTTATTCAATTTCTTATAAGTGGAAATCTCAGTAATTTTAATTGTATTGATT
>NZ_BKNN01000054.1 GCF_008993995.1 Acinetobacter brisouii | reverse complement strand
GGATAATCTTTTTCAGATTCAATCAATAATTGAACCGCTCTTTCTCTGATTTCAGGGGTATATTTTAATTTTGTCATCGGGGTAGTCTCTCAGAATATTGACTCTCCGACAAACCCGGTACGGTTCAGCGTTAAGCAGGAAATTTGCCATTTAGGTTTTTTTGACTGTACTATTTCGTCAGAAAATAATGACCATTAAAAACTAATAGGCTGTCTGCATTAACTTTTTACAGGAAGTTTAGTAGAATTTTGCTGTCCATATTACTTATGAAGCTTTAGGAAAAGCTGGAATTCATAAGTAATTTTTTAGAAAAGAGGAATAACACCGTGCTAGAAGCTTACCGCCAACACGTTGAAGAACGTGCCGCACTCGGAGTCCCACCGAAGCCACTTGATGACGCTCAAACTGCTGCATTAGTTGAATTATTAAAAAATCCGCCAGCAGGTGAAGAAGCGTTTCTAGTTGACTTGCTTGAAAATCGCGTTCCAGCAGGTGTTGACCAAGCAGCTTATGTAAAAGCGGCTTTCTTGGCAGCGATTGCAAAAGGCGAAGCGACATCTCCGCTAGTTTCTAAAGAACGTGCAGTTTATTTACTAGGTACGATGCTTGGTGGTTATAACGTAGCGCCTTTAGTTGAGCTTCTGGATGATGCTGAATTAGGTAGCTTGGCTGCTGAAGCTTTGAAAAAAACATTACTTGTATTTGATGCATTCCATGACGTTGCTGACAAAGCGAAAGCGGGCAATGCAAATGCAAAAGCTGTTTTACAATCTTGGGCTGATGCTGAATGGTTCACTAGTCGTAAAGATGTACCAGAAGAAATCAAAATCACTGTGTTCAAAGTAACAGGTGAAACAAACACTGATGACTTGTCTCCAGCTCAAGACGCATGGAGCCGTCCAGACATCCCATTGCATGCAAATGCAATGCTTAAAAACGAACGTGATGGCATTAACCCTGAAAAACCAGGTGAAGTTGGTCCATTAAGCCAAATTAAAGAACTCATTGCTAAAGGCAACCAAGTTGCTTATGTAGGTGACGTTGTTGGTACAGGTTCATCTCGTAAATCTGCAACAAACTCTGTGCTTTGGTTCTTTGGTGATGAAATCGCTCACATTCCAAACAAAAAAGACGGTGGTGTGTGTTTAGGCGGTAAAATTGCTCCGATCTTCTTTAACACAATGGAAGATGCTGGTGCATTACCAGTAGAGATCGATGTTTCTAACATGAACATGGGTGACGAAGTTACTCTTAAAATCGATCATGCTGCTGCAAAAGTAACTGCGTTCAAAAATGGCGAACAAATCGCTGAGTCTGAACTTAAAACTCCAGTACTTTTAGATGAAGTACGTGCTGGTGGTCGTATTAACTTGATCATTGGTCGTGGCTTAACTGCTAAAGCGCGTGAAGCTTTAGGTTTAGCTCCATCTACATTATTCCGTACTCCAGTACAACCAGCTGACACTGGCAAAGGTTTCACTTTAGCTCAGAAGATGGTTGGTCGCGCATGTGGTCTTCCAGAAGGCCAAGGTATCCGTCCAGGTACTTACTGTGAACCTAAAATGACTACAGTTGGTTCTCAAGATACAACTGGTCCTATGACTCGTGATGAGTTAAAAGACTTAGCTTGCTTGGGCTTCTCTGCTGACTTAGTCATGCAGTCTTTCTGTCACACTGCTGCTTATCCAAAGCCAGTTGACGTACAAATGCAACATACACTTCCAGACTTCATCATGAACCGTGGTGGTGTATCTTTACGTCCAGGTGACGGTATTATCCACTCTTGGTTAAACCGTATGCTTCTTCCAGATACCGTTGGTACTGGTGGTGACTCACATACTCGTTTCCCAATTGGTATTTCATTCCCAGCAGGTTCTGGTCTTGTAGCTTTCGCTGCTGCAACTGGTGTAATGCCACTTGATATGCCTGAATCAGTTCTTGTTAAGTTCAAAGGTAAAATGCAGCCTGGTATCACTTTACGTGACCTTGTACATGCGATTCCTTACTATGCAATCAAAGAAGGCGATCTTACTGTTGAGAAAAAAGGTAAGAAAAACATCTTCTCTGGTCGTATCTTAGAAATCGACTTAACAGAAATGGAAACTGACTTAACAGTTGAGCAAGCATTCGAACTTTCTGATGCTTCTGCTGAACGTTCAGCTGCTGGTTGTGCAATCACACTTTCAGAAGAGAAAGTTGCTGAGTACTTACGCTCTAACATCACAATGCTTAAGTGGATGATTTCACAAGGTTATGGTGATGCACGTACGATGGCTCGCCGTGTTGAAAACATGGAAAAATGGTTAGCAAACCCAAGCTTACTTAAAGCTGATGCTGATGCTGAATACACTAAAGTGTATGAAATTGACTTGTCAGAAATCAAAGAACCTATCCTTTGCTGCCCGAACGATCCAGATGATGCGAAACTTCTTTCTGACGTTCAAGGCGACAAAATTGATGAAGTATTCATCGGTTCTTGTATGACTAACATTGGTCACTTCCGTGCTGCTGGTCAGTTACTTGAGAAAGTACCAAGCGGTTCATTAACAACTCGTTTATGGTTGGCTCCACCAACACGTATGGACGAACATCAGTTAATGGAAGAAGGCTTCTATAACACTTATGGCCGTGCTGGTGCGCGTACAGAAATGCCTGGTTGTTCATTATGTATGGGTAACCAAGCACGTGTTGCGCCGAACACAACTGTTGTTTCGACTTCTACACGTAACTTCCCTAACCGTTTAGGCCAAGGTTCTAACGTTTACTTAGCGTCTGCTGAGCTTGCATCTGTTGCTGCTGTACTTGGTAAATTACCAACTCCAGAAGAATACCAACAATATGCAGCTCAAATTGACAGTATGTCTGCTGACATCTACAAATATTTGAATTTCGACCAAATGGGCGAATATACAAATGCTGCTGATAAAGTAGATACTAAGAAAATTGCTGCTGCTCAGTTGACTTAATCATCTACTATTTTTAGTAAAATTTCTATAAAATACCCTCACTTAATTAGTGGGGGTATTTTTATGAAAAGAATAATTTTAGTCGCTATTTTGACGTTGGTAAGTCCAACCTTATTTACAGGTTGTGCAGTTGTTATGGCTGCAAAACAACCGGATAAAAAAGATGTTAGTTTGTTGGCCTATGGAATGCCACGATCACGTATTCTCGCTGAATTTGGCCCGCCTCTTAGTTCTGAATTAAGAGATGGTAAACGAATTGATGTTTATGCATTTAAACAAGGCTATAGTAAAGGAGCTAAAGTTTCACGAACCATTTTTCATGGCGCTGCTGACATAGCAACATTAGGTTTGTGGGAAGTTATTGCAACACCTACAGAATCCGTTTTTGATGGTAACAATTTAGCTTATCAAGTTACTTATGATAATACTGATAAAGTTTTGGAAGTAATACAACTAAAAAAATAAGTAACAAAAAAGCCCTGCTTTCGCAGGGCTAGTCGTATAGATATTTCTATACTCATATAAGGCTCATCTCATACTGTGCGTATTAAAGCATAAATCATGCAGCATTCATACTTAAATATCCCATTTCTTTCGATAACGCCATAACGTAGTACGGCTAATATTTAATTCATCAGCAACCTTTTGTAAGTCCTTGCTATATTGCTCAAGCAAATGTGCCAATAATTCTTTGCTGATATTTTTGCTTGAAAGTGACTCTGTGATCAGTGCATCCCCATGTTCAATATTTGAGATTTCATAGGGCAAATCATGAACATCAATATAATTTCGACCTTGAGACATGGTCAGGGCATAAAGCAAGGTGTTTTTCAGTTCACGAATATTCCCCGGCCAGTCGTATTGCAACATCACTTGCATGGCTCGATGGGTCAAAACTGGAGCGGATTGTCCTTGAAGTAGACTGTTATCTTGCAAGATTTTTTTAATAATCAGAGGAATATCGGTTTTACGTTCGCGAAGTGGTGGTACAAAAATTGGAATCACACGTAAGCGATACAGCAAATCCTGACGGAAACGCCCCAAACGCGCTTCTTCACGTAAGGCACGATGCGTTGCTGCAATAATTCGGACATCACTTTTTAAGGTTTTTTCACCACCCAATTGCGTATATTCACCTGTTTCCAGTACACGCAGTAACTTGGCTTGTAACTCCAGTGGAATTTCTGCGACTTCATCGAGAAACAGTGTGCCGCCTGCGGCACGTTCAAAAACCCCTTTATGGTCGCGGATTGCCCCAGTAAATGCGCCTTTAACATGCCCAAAAAGTTCACTTTCCAAAATATTGGCATTTAAGCTGGCACAGTTCACCGCAATAAACGGACGGTTTCGGCGCTCACTATAGTCATGAATCGCTTGCGCAACTAACTCTTTCCCACTCCCAGATTCACCACGAACCAAAACAGGAAACTGGGTAGATGCTACGCGTTGAATAATCGAGAACATGGCAAACATTTGTGGTGTTTGACTGTTAAATCGCTCGGCAAGCGCCAGTTCAGCCTGTGATGGCTGTCGTGGTGTGGATGTGTCTGGACTACGAATACTTGGACATGGCTGAAATAGATTTAAACTGAAAACTTGCCCTGAAATTTCAATGGGATGTTTTAGATAAAAACTATTTAACTGATCAAGATAACTTTCTTGATTTTGATCTTCACAAGGCGATTGCTGTAAATAGTTAAATAAGGCTTGTTGATGTAAATCCTGTTGATCTGGGCTTTGCCAAAAAACTTGCTGCTGTGAGTCGAGTACAAACAGACGAGCATGATGGAATAATTTTTGGAGCTGTTGCAGGAAGAGATGTGCAGCTGGAAGAGAGTCAAAAACTAGACGATTCATAAGTTTGAATGTTTCAAATAATGTTTCAATTTATTTTAATAAAATTCAAATGAAACACCAAATACTTTAAACCAAAGTGTAATTTTATTTAATATATTGAAATTTAATAATATTATTTTTATTGCAAAGTTGGCATTAAATTTGCGTCATCTAACCCAGCACAATTAATGGGAATAACATCATGTTTTTTAAGCAACTCTTTGAATCTGAAAGTTCGACTTATACCTATTTATTGGCATGTGAACACACCAAACAAGCCATTTTAATTGACCCTGTAGCTTCAGAAATTGATGTCTACATGGATTTGCTTGAACAGCATGATTTGAGCCTTGTGTACAGCTTGGATACTCACGTTCATGCAGACCATGTCACAGGTGCAAAACTTCTAAAAGAACGTGCAGGTTCTAAAGCAGTCTTGCATCGTAATTCAGGTGTGCCATGTGGTGATATTTTAGTGACCGATGGTTGTCTATTGCGTATCGGAGAAATTGAAGTTGAAGCCCGCTATACACCTGGACATACCAATGCATGTACCAGTTATGTGATTGATAACATGGTATTTACGGGGGATGCACTTTTGATTGATGGCTGTGGACGTACAGACTTCCAAGAGGGGAATGCGGGGACTTTATATGACAGCATTCATCATCAATTATTTACTTTGCCTGATGAAACCATTGTTTACCCTGGGCATGACTATAAAGGGCGTACCCAATCAACGATTGGACACGAACGTGAATCTAATGCACGTTTGGGCAACAATCAAACCCGTGAAAATTTTATTGAACTGATGAAAAATTTGGATTTGCCGTATCCAGCAAAAATTGATATTGCACTTCCTGCCAATAAAGCCTGTGGAACAGTATCTAGTGATTGCCAAAACTCAGGAAATTAAGATGAATAGCTTTGAGTTAAATACTGCCCATATTTTTAAACATGATGTTGTGATCGTTGGTGGGGGATCGGCAGGGATTGCCGCAGCATCAAGTTTACTGGCACGTTCACCTTATCTGGATTTGGCGATTATTGACCCTGCGGATATGCATTATTACCAACCTGGCTGGACAATGGTCGGTGGCGGTATCTTTAAAGTCGAATCCACAGGTCGCGCTATGGCAGATGTGATTCCTGTCGGTGCGAACTGGATTCAGCAAGCGGTGAGCAGTTTTGACCCTGACCATAGCCAGTTAACGCTAAAAAATGGTCAGCAGGTTGAATATAAATCGCTGATTGTTTGTCCAGGATTGGTATTGAATTGGGATGCCATTGAGGGACTTAGCGAAACCCTTGGGAAAAATGGCGTAACTTCCAATTACCGTCTGGATTTGGCTCCATATACATGGCAACTGGTACAACAGTTGAAGCAAGGTAAAGCTGTATTTACTCAGCCACCAATGCCGATTAAGTGCGCAGGAGCACCGCAAAAAGCCTTGTACTTGTCATCAGATTACTGGTTGAAAAACAATGTGCTGAATAATATTGAGGTCAGTTTTTACAATGCAGGTGCAGTTTTATTTGGCGTGAAAGCGTATGTGCCAGCATTGATGGAGTATATGCAACGTTATCAAGCGCATCTTAACTTTGAGCACAAACTGGTTAAAGTGGATGGTGCAAGCAAAACGGCATGGTTTGAAGTCAAGAAAGATGGGGAAACCAAACAGGTTTCAACCCAGTTCGATATGCTGCACGTGGTTCCACCACAGCATGCACCTGATTTCATTCGTCAAAGTGCGTTTGCTGATGCGGCAGGATGGTTTGAGGTAAATCCTGAAACCTTACAACATCCGCGTTATGCCAATGTCTTTGCTTTGGGTGATGTGATTAATGCCAGTAATGCCAAAACGGCTGCTGCGGCACGTAAGCAAGCACCAATCGTTGCTGTCAATGTTTTAACGCATCTCAAAGGTCGCAATGATTTCTGTCACTACGATGGCTATGGCTCATGCCCACTAACGGTTGAACGTGGAAAAATTGTGCTTGCAGAGTTTGGTTATGGCGGAAAATTGCTACCTTCATTCCCACGTTGGCTGTGTGATGGCGAAAAACCGACCAAATTGGCGTGGTTCTTAAAAGCACGTATGTTGCCAGAAATTTACTGGAAAGGAATGCTCAAAGGACGTGAATGGTTGGTGAAGCCAAAACGTCATGCAGCCTAACTCACGGCATCATGAGAGAAAATCGTCATGTGGATACTGGTTGTTGAAGGTCTTGCCATTGGTGGTCTATTGGGGCTGACTGGGGCAGGTGGTGGCATTTTGGCTGTACCTGCACTGATGGCATCTCAGGGGTGGACAGTGGCACAAGCTGCACCCGTTGGACTCTTGGCTGTGACCTTTTCGGCATTTATTGGCACCTTGCAAGGTTTATTTAAAAAGATTGTGCGTTACCGTGCGGCGCTTTGGATTGCCTTGATTGGGATTCCTGCTTCACACTTGGGGATTTGGGCCAGTGCACATACTTCACCGATGTGGCTCACGCTGTTATTTGCCTTGGTGATGTTTGTGGTTGCATATCGGTTATTTAGCCATCCACATGAAGATTTTCATAATCCACCTTGTCGAATTAATCCATACACAGGGAAACTTCAGTGGGATATTCCCACTGCTCTAATTTTAGGGGGTATCGGAATTTTGGCGGGTTTTTTGACAGGATTACTTGGCGTTGGTGGTGGTTTTGTGATTGTTCCTGCACTAAAAAAAACTACGAACCTCGATTTGCATAGCATTGTGGCTACCTCTCTGATGATCATATTCTTGGTGGGTGGCTTGAGCATTGGTTTGCATATGATGGAGGGTTTTGTTTACCCGACTACGGTCACTATAGAATTTGCAGGAGCCTGCATATTGGGTTTGTTGATAGGGCGACTCGTAGTCGCTCGGATTTCAACGCATTATGTGCAGCGCATTTTTGCAATGACCGTCATACTGGTTGCATCATTGATGTTCATTAAATCACTGAAAGCTATTTTTGCCTTATAAGAGGAGTCTCACATCATGCATGAATACGCTTTGGCCTTTGTGGGTGGAATATTACTCGGCATCGCAACGATTACCTATTTGTATAGTACTGGGCGCATTGCAGGTGTCAGTGGACTGATTGCACAGATGCTTACCCCTAAAAACTGGTTCAGTACACCTGCATTCTGGTTTTTATTGGGCTTGGTGGGTATGCCATTTATTTACCATCAGTTTATGGACTTGCCTGTGCAGATTAAAGCATCGCCTTGGGTACTCATCGTGAGTGGTTTATTGGTCGGTGTAGGAACACGTTTGGGTTCGGGTTGTACCAGTGGGCATGGGATCTGTGGATTAAGCCGATTATCTCCTCGTTCATTTGTTGCGGTGGGTTGTTTTATGGCGTGTGCATTTTTAACGGTCTTAGTGACACGTTATATTTTGGGTGGCTAACATGAAAAATCTAATTGCATTTATTTGTGGTGGCATATTTGCACTAGGTCTCATGTTATCAGGCATGTCGAACCCTGCGGTGGTTCAGTCATTTTTTGATGTGTTTGGCGACTGGAGTCCACGCTTGATGTTTGTGATGGGTGGAGCCGTTTTGGTGTCGTTCTATCCGTTTCAACGAGCCATGAAGCAAGAGCATCCACAAACCTTTTTTCATGAACCGATTGATTTACCCAAAAGTAAGCTGATTGACTCACGTTTAATTGTGGGTTCAATTTTATTTGGTATCGGTTGGGGCTTGTCAGGGATTTGTCCTGCGCCTGCTTTAACTTTACTTGGGCTAGGACATTGGGACGCATTGTATTTTATTGTTCCGATGTTGCTCGGTATGTTTGCTTATAAGTTAACTCAAAAATAAAGGACTCTATTCAGATAGCAAGGATGCTCATCTGAGGAAGCCGATTGGGTTTATATTGTGCATAAAATGCGCAATAATAATGCAAAAAATATTCCCATAAAGAATATTTTGAATTTATTCAATATAAAGTGAGATAAAATAATGAGTTAGAGTTTTGGCATATCCCTTGCATTTTAAATCATACAACCCGCAAAGGAGTACACGCCATGACTGAACAGAGCATGTTTAAAATAACAAATATTCGCCTGACCGATCCGCGTACCTGTGAGCTGTATATGCAAAATAATGATACGGCTTCGGTAAAAGGCTGGGTGATTCAGTGTAATGCTGCATTATCTAACCAGTTTCACGAGCATTTGAATCAGTTGTGCCAATCTGAAAATCCATTTATTGCTTTACTTCAGTTAAAGCAATTCCATAAAGTCGAAGTACTGTGTTAATGCCTGATATAAAAAATGACAGCAAGAACAGGTCTTTGCTGTCGTTTTCTGATAGAGATTAATGTTAATTAGCATTTTTCTTAAATCATAGACATAAAAAAGCCCGCTTTTGTGCTGCGGGCTTTTTTTGAATTTTGGCTCTCCAACCTGGGCTCGAACCAGGGACCTGCGGATTAACAGTCCGTCGCTCTACCGACTGAGCTATTGGAGAATCTTCAGGCGATTATAATGTGATTTTGATCAGGGTCAAGTGAAAATCATAGAAGAATTTACAGATGTTTTATATTTGAACAAATGGTCGAGTGTTATCTAAAAAAGTTATTTTTTTCTGAACTTTTTTGCTAAATTAAAAAACAAATAGGTCGTTTAAAGTTTTTTAAAATTTTAAACAGTGTGGATTTAACCCCAACTTGCCAGCACACAAATGGCTAAATCGGAGGCGTAATATGCCAATTCTTCGCATTCAAGATATCTTTGCAAACTTCCAATTTTACACAGAAAACTATCTTTCGATTTTAAAAAATCCTCAAAGTTATTATCAGCCTGTCACAGATGCCTGTATTCACTTTGCCATTTTGAGCGAACAAAAAGTCTATTTAGGTGATTTGCTACAATTATGGTTGGGTGACAAATGGACAGAACATCAAGAACAACAGTTACAACAAGGTGAAGCCAATTTTTGGCAACCTGTTCAGCAAGGTCAGAAAGGTAATGATATTTTTATCTTTGCGATTCAGGGGCAGGGTGTTGGTAAACATGCGAAAGCGTTGGCTTGGTCACAGCATGATGCGCAAGTTCGAGAAATCTATTTAGATCGTGTATTGCCTTATTACTTTAATTTTATTGCTTTAGAGCGCCCAAAACATCGTGCTGCTTAAGAAAATTATTTTATTTTTTCACTTTTTTGAAAGTTATGAGTTGATCAATATTTTTTAAATATCGAAATCATAAAAAAAACCCATCAGCGAACGGATGGGTTTTTTGTATCAGCGGAAAGGATTACGCATTTTTCTCAGCTTCGATTGAAGCAATTGCAGCGTCTACGCCTTCAATTGAATCAGCTGCTTTTTTGATACGTGCAAGTGCATCAACAAGCACTTCGTCAGCAGTCGCGTAAGAGATACGCATGAAACCGCCAAGACCGAAAGCATCACCTGGAACAACGGCAACACCCGTTTCTTCCAATAACCATTCAGAGAATTCTGTGCAAGATTTTAAACCTTTCGCACGAATCAATGGGCGGATGTTGGCATAAGCATAGAATGCACCGTCAGCAGGTAGGCAAGAAATACCGTTGATTGCATTTAAGCCGTTAACCACTAAGTCATGACGACGTTTGAATGCTTCAATCATTGGTTCAAGAACGTCTTGAGGACCGTTCAATGCAGCTTCAGCAGCAACTTGCGAAATTGAAGTTGGGTTTGAAGTTGATTGAGATTGGATTTTTTTCATCGCGCCGATGATTTTTGCAGGACCCGCTGCATAGCCGATACGCCAGCCAGTCATTGCATACGCTTTAGACACACCGTTCAATACGATAACGCGGTCATAAAGGTCTGGAGCAATTGTTGCGATGTTATAGAATTCGTCATCCCAACGGATTGGTTCGTACATGTCGTCAGATGCAACAAATACTTGTGGGTGACGACGTAATACTTCAGCTAAAGCTTCAAGCTCAGCTTTGGTGTAGATCATGCCTGTTGGGTTAGAAGGGCTGTTCAATACCACTAAACGTGTATTTTCAGTGATCGCAGCTTCTAATTGTTCAGGGGTAATTTTGAAACGTTGTTCTTCACCACATTTCACAATCACAGGTGTACCTTCAGCGATAATCACCATGTCTGGATAGCTTACCCAGAACGGTGCAGGAATAATCACTTCATCACCTTTGTTTAACAAAGCAAGTGCCAAGTTAAAGAATGATTGTTTACCACCACAAGAAACCAAAATTTGGTTTGCTTGGTAGTCAAGGTTGTTGTCGCGTTTAAGCTTAGCAATAATTGCTTTTTTTAAGCCTGGCGTACCATCAACAGCAGTGTATTTTGTAAAGCCATTGTTAATCGCTTGAATAGCTGCATCTTTGATGTGTTGCGGGGTATCGAAATCAGGTTCACCTGCACCCAAACCAATCACGTTCTTACCAGCAGCTTTTAATTCAGCAGCTTTATTTGTTACGGCAAGCGTAGGAGACGGTTTGATAGCGTTTACACGATCTGACAGACGTACGTCCACTGCGATATTCCTTCTTTAGTGGGATTAAAAAATAAAAGCATCCTATCTTAACGTAAAAAATCGAACATGCTAGGTACAAATTGTCCAAAATGAGAAAAAATCATAGGAAATTTAAATTATGCAAGTCATTGCTGGTGATTGTGAAATATGGACTCGTCAAGGTGCACAAAAAAGCTTAAAATAAGGAAAATTTCGAGTTTTGTTTGTTGTATGAGTCAAAATAAACCGCAAGTCCAATTGCCTTTTCCACTGCCAACACAGCAGGAGAAAGAGGGTGATATGGCACACAATAGTGTTCGACCAAAACCTCAGTCTTATGCTGATAAAACTTGGCCACCACCACGTGGTACGCGCCGTTCTATGGGTAAACGTTAATTTTCCCCATATTCAATATAAAAAAGCACGTTATTTGACGTGCTTTTTTATCTCTTGGGTTTTATTTAAAAATTTTATGTGGATTTAAAATCATATTGGGATCAAACAGTTGTTTGAGTTGTTGCATCATGTCGAGCGCATTTGCATCGACTGAATAATGCAAATAATCACGTTTCAGTAAACCAATACCATGTTCTGCAGAAATACAACCTTTAAACTCGCGAACTACACCGTAGACGATTTCATCAATTGCGTGAATGACAGATTCAAGCTGATCTTCTGACAAATCTTTTAAGTCAAAAATAATGTGCATATTGCTGTCACCAATATGCCCGAAGAACAGACTCACTAGATTTGGAAAATGTTGGTCTAAACGTGCCTGACAGACTTCTTTAAATTCACCCAATTCGCCAATCGGTAAGCTCACATCAAAACATAGGGGACGACCTGTGCTGGAAATTTCAGCAGGAACTGTTTCACGAATCAGCCAGAGTTGCTGTGCTTGTGTCTGATTTTGTGCAATCACAGCATCTAAAGCTTCACCTGTTTCAAACATTTCAGCCAACAAATTTTCTAAATCCTCAGCAGGCGCTTCGACATCAAATACCGCATAGACAGGATAAGCCTGACTCAGTGGGTTCTGGCTGTTTTGCATCCATGACAGACTGAGTTGATAGTATTGATCCCACATCACCTCAAAAGCATTCGGTGTGGTTAAATTCTTTTGTATGCGACGAAGTAAATGAACGGCAGATAAAAAATCAGGGAAGGCACATAAACAAGTCGTTAATGCACTGGGTGGTGGAGATAATTTGAGAACTGCACGAGTGACGATTCCCAAAGTGCCTTCAGAACCAATAAAATTTTGTTTTAAGTCGTAAGCGGCATTGTTCTTGATCATTTTATTCATCAGATTCAGCACGCGCCCATCGGCAAGAACCACTTCCATGCCCAGTACATGCTCTCGCATCATGCCATAACGAATCACCGAAAGTCCGCCCGCATTCGTCGCAATATTTCCACCAATTTGGCAAGAACCTCGTCCACCCACATCGACAGGAAAAAACAACTCGGCTTGTTTTGCGGCATTTTGTACTTCTTCGAGCGTAATGCCCGCTTGCACAGTCATGGTTGATGAATATTGATCAATTTCTTCAATTTTATTCATTTTATCAAGTGCAATCACGATTTCATCGGTATTGGCAATACCTGCACCCGCAACGCCTGTCATGCCACCTTGAGGAACAACAGCTTGTTTGAGTTCATTGCAAATTGAAAGAATTTGACTGACTTGTTCGGTATTTTTTGGAAAGAGCACGGCATAAGGTTGAATGCGCTTGTAGTTGCTCCAGTCGGTATAGTGGCGAATGTTGATGGCTTCGCCTATGGCAATTTGCTGCTCAGTCAAAAATACTCGACAACGCTCAACCACTTGCTGTTGGATGCTCATTTGCTTTCCTTTTTTATGATGATAAAGACAATGCCGATAGTGTAATCCTAAGTCATTCATATGGGCAGTTTTTGCCACAAAAAAGTCAGCAACTTTGCTGGCTGAATGGCTCAATTCAGAGCGGCATAGTGATTTTTCTTTTTGATATACATGTCGTTATCTGCACGTTTTAATAAAGCTTCAATGCTTTCATTAGGTTGGCTTGTTGCATGTCCAATTGAAATACTAATTGGCTGACTCGAATAATACTGGTTGTCGATATTAAACAGTTCTTGAATGGTTTGCAGAACGGATAGCGTTGCGACTTCATCAGCAGATGACATCAGAATCACAAACTCATCTCCACCGACACGAGAAGCTGTATAAGGCGTATTTAAAATCACTTGGTTCAGTACAGCTCCAACACGGCGCAACAAACCATCACCAATGTCATGACCCAATTCATCATTGGTTTGTTTTAAGCCATTCATATCGAGGAAGATACAAGAAACAGGTCGAATAAAACTACGCTCTAAGCGGTTAATTTCTTCAGTATAAAATGAGCGATTGTACAGCTTGGTCAGGACATCATGTTTACCGAGATATTCCAGATAATTTTCGGCTTTTTTACGTGCGGTAATGTCGGTTAATGCAACTTGAACCATGCCCCAATCATGCTCATAACCAGGAAAAACCGTAAATTGCAGTAAAACATTACGGATAGAACCATCAAGCGCGTAATTCACAGCTTCATGCTGATGGTGAATGTTACCTTTCCAAAGTTCAATCAGTTGCTCGCGAAAGGTATTGTGCATTTCCTGCATAAACACTTTATTGAGATTTTTAAATAAAGTTGGTTTATCGGGTGCTTTAAATAGAGTCAACGTGGCTTGGTTGACATCGAGCAGGATAATGTCTTCGGTACACTGTTGAACAAAATCAGGGTGAACATCTAAAAAAGTGCGGAAATCTTCAATAGCCAACTGACGAATTTGGTCTAGGCGGCGTTTAATTCGACTGAAATCTTCAACCCACAGAGATGCAGGTGAATAATTAAACATGGATTCTGCCAAAATACGGTTTTTGGCTTCGAGTCGCTGAGCATCTTGATAGGTGGTAATGTCTTCAGTCGTGATCAATACCCGAGCTAGGTCCTGTTCAAAACCGGGAAGTACGGAGGCGCGCAGTTGTACGTCGAGTCGTTTACCTGACAAGGTGTAATTGACGCCTGTACTGGAAAATTCGTTTTTTCCTTCCCATAAAGCTGCTAGTTCAAAAATATGCGTGCCAAGCATATCTTCCTTGAAAATTTTAGAAAGATTCTCGCAAAGATGGTCTTGATCTTTGGCTTCAAAGACCTCTAAAGTTTTTTGATTGACTTTGATAATTTTGATTTTGTGGGTTGAGGCAACAATACGTTGCATGTCTGCCTGTAAAAAACTGACCAGATCCTCAACACCATCGGCACGCCACTGATCAAACTGAAGTTTGACCTCACTAAAATCTTCAAGCCACATGGGAATAGGTGCTAAATCAAAAATTGAAGAATCAAAATGTGGCATATAAAACCTACCCCAAAAATGGACTAAAAGTAGTAATCGATTGAGTTAGTGATGGCGTTTAATCGGATGTTTAATTTCAATTTCAGCATTCCAAACACGGATAAAATCTTGTTCGTTGAAATCGTAAAGTTCCATCAAGGCAAGAATCACTCCGCCATAAATATAGCTTTCATCGGAATGGGCAGGTAACTGAAAAACCTTGTCATTAATCTGTTTGAGAATATCTTCAATTTCATATTCACGACTGCGACCATACTGGTCTTCTGGATACATTTTCTGTTCTATAACTTTCAGTGCGATTTGGCGTTGTTCTTTATTCAGTGAAGTTTGTTTAATGGCTTCGGTATAGTCTTCTGCCAAAATCACCTCAGGACTAAAAATGCTATGTAGCAATTTACTGGTCAGGTTTGGAAATAAACGTGCTGCATTTTTTTCGACATAAGGACGGAATGATTCAGGGAAAATCACATTACAAGAAATACCCTGAAACAGTGGAGCAATGTCAGAAATCTGATAGCCTGCAATTCCACAGCCCAGCGCCGTAATAAAATATTTGGTGTTAAGATGGTTTTGTGTATAGATTTTAAAATCTTCAATATAATGCGCAATTTGAGAAATTGGCATTTGTTGTAAATGTTCATTCAGCGTTGGAATGGCAAAGCTCTGACCTGACCAGCCGCGTCCGACACCTGTCATTGCACCAAAAAATAATTGTGCAATCCGTGCAGCGCCGTCATTGTGTTGACCTGCAAGGTTGCTTCCAAACACAAACATCGTGTCTTCAGGTAAGCTCTTAATTATGCTTTCATCATGATACTGATAAGTCATCGTCGTTGTGTTTTTTGCCATGATCTTGTGTGCAATGTTGCAGTTGATTGGTAAAGCGGTCAAGTAAAAAATACTTGAATAATCTGTGTTCAGTCCAATTTATCTAAATAAATGAAAAATGAGAGAAGCCAGTGAGTCATCAGCCTTTTGATTTGGTCACCCAATATTCCCCAGCAGGCGATCAGCCGCAAGCGATTGAAAAACTGGTCACAGGTGTTGAAAATGGACTTAAGCATCAGTTATTGCTTGGTGTGACGGGCTCAGGGAAAACCTACACCATGGCCAATGTCATTGCTCAATTGCAGCGACCAACCATTGTCATGGCGCACAATAAAACTCTTGCAGCTCAGCTTTATGGTGAATTTAAAGCATTTTTCCCCAACAATGCAGTTGAGTATTTTGTCAGTTATTACGATTACTATCAGCCTGAAGCCTATGTGCCATCTTCAGATACTTTTATCGAAAAAGATGCGGCAATTAATGATCATATTGATCAGATGCGTCTGTCGGCAACCCGCGCTTTATTAGAACGCCGTGATGCGATTATTGTGGCTTCGGTATCGG
Source organism: Acinetobacter brisouii (assembly GCF_008993995.1). Lineage (GTDB taxonomy): Bacteria > Pseudomonadota > Gammaproteobacteria > Pseudomonadales > Moraxellaceae > Acinetobacter > Acinetobacter brisouii_A. The sequence goes on along the minus strand of NZ_BKNN01000054.1, from coordinate 2,234 downwards.
CAATTTATGGTTTGGGCGATCCCAATGCCTATATGCAAATGCTACTGCATGTAGTTGAAGGCGATGTGATCCATCGCGATGAAATTATCCGCCGTCTGGTGGAAATGCAGTACAGTCGTAACGAACTGGAGTTTGTGCGAGGAACCTATCGCATTCGTGGTGAGATGATTGATATTTTTCCTGCGGAATCTGATCAGCAAGCCATCCGTATCGAATTGTTTGATGATGAAGTGGATTCAATTCGCTGGTTTGATCCTTTAACAGGAAAAATGCTGCGTAAAGTCCCACGCGTGACGATATATCCAAAAAGTCATTATGTGACACCCCAAGACAATCTACAGCGCGCAATCGGCACGATTAAAACTGAACTCAAGCAGCAAATCGAATTTTTTAAAAATAATGACAAATTGCTCGAAGCACAGCGGATTGAACAGCGCACGCGCTATGATCTGGAAATGATGCAGCAACTGGGCTATACCAACGGCATTGAAAACTACTCACGGCATTTGTCGGGTCGTCCTGCTGGAGAAGCGCCACCGACTTTATTTGATTATATTCCTGAAGATGCTCTGCTCTTGATCGATGAATCGCATGTGACCGTACCGCAAATCGGTGCAATGTATAAAGGGGATCGTTCGCGTAAAGAAAACTTGGTCAATTATGGCTTTCGCTTGCCGAGTGCTTTAGATAACCGACCGATGAAATTTGAGGAATGGGAACGCATTGTTCCTGCCACAATTTTTGTGACCGCAACGCCAGCACAATATGAACTTGAGCATTCAGAACAAGTGGTTGAACAGGTGGTACGACCTACGGGTTTGATTGACCCTGAAATTGAAATCAGACCCGTGTTGACGCAGGTCGATGATGTCCTCTCAGAAATTAATATCCGTAAACAACTCAATGAGCGGGTTTTAGTCACGACATTGACCAAACGTATGGCGGAAGATCTGACCTCATATTTAAAAGAATATGGCATCAAGGTTGCGTATTTGCATTCGGATATTGATACCGTTGAACGGGTCAAAATCATCCATGAACTACGGACAGGTGTGCATGATGTTTTGGTTGGTATTAATCTGTTGCGTGAAGGTCTGGATATGCCAGAAGTATCCCTAGTTGCAATTTTAGATGCCGACAAAGAAGGTTTTTTACGTTCTGAGCGTTCACTGATTCAAACCATTGGTCGGGCAGCACGGCATCTCAAAGGCAAAGCAATTTTATATGCTGACCGCGTGACGGATTCTATGCAAAAAGCCATTGATGAAACAGATCGCCGTCGCAATAAGCAAATTGAATTTAACCAGCAACATGGAATTACCCCACGCAGCGCAGTGCGCCAAATTATTAAGGAAATTGATACAGGAGAGATCATTGCAGATGAACCTGCTGAGCAACAGTATCAACAGCTACAGAGCTTGAGTGCAGATGAGCAGCATTTAATTGCAGATCCGAAATTGTTGACCAAGCATTTAGCAAAACTGGAAAAAGAAATGCTCAAAGCCTCGAAAGAATTGCAGTTTGAACAGGCTGCAAGGTTGCGTGATGAAATTCTTCGTTTAAAAGCACACTTAATTCTGTAGGTTATTTACAGAATTCTTACAGTGCAGGCATGAAATAATCGTTATGTTTTTGATAAATCCTTGATAAGGATCAAGAGGATAGTAATAAGTGAATAACAAGCAAAAAACAAAATCATGGCTTAAAAAACTGACCTTGCTGAGTGTGATTCTTGGTGCAGGGGTGTGGGCAACTGCCCATGCTCAAAAACCGATGCCAACGATTGCACAAGTTGACTTAGGCAAGTATCTCGGTGTCTGGTATGAAATTGCCCGTAAGCCGATGTATTTTCAAAAGCAATGCGTTAAAAATGTACAGGCAGTTTATACCTTAAATGTCAATGGTAACGTCAGTGTTGAAAATAGTTGTGTCAATCAAGATGGGCATATAGAGCAAGCTCAAGGCGAAGCCTATGTGGTCAATGCACCACATAATAGTAAGCTGCGCGTGAGTTTTTTACCTGAATCTTTGCGGTGGTTGCCAGTCGGACGAGGAGATTATTGGATACTCAAACTAGATGCCAATTACCAAACGGTGTTGGTTGGTGAGCCGAAACGAAAATATATGTGGGTTTTGTCACGTGAGCCGCATTTATCAGATGAGGTTTTACAAGAATACTTGAAGTATGCACAAAGTTTAGGGTATCGAACCAATGATTTGATTTACACCGTGCA
>NZ_BKNN01000053.1 GCF_008993995.1 Acinetobacter brisouii | reverse complement strand
ATCCTACAAATCGCCTCAACACCATATCGATCTTTATTGTTAAGGATAAAATCCACCATTATTTGTGTGGGCGGTCGAGCTCCGCCTGGGCGAAAAAAGCGGCTGCTTTACGTAGAATTTCATTGGCACGTTTTAATTCTTTAATTTCACGTTCCATTTGCTTCATTTTTTCTTGGTCAGATACCTGTTGTACTTTGGCGGGATTTTGTTGATCTAAGTATTTTTGATGCCAGGCACGAAGTGTTTCAGGAGTACAACCAATCTTAGGCGCAATTGCTGTGATTGCAGCCCAAGTAGAAGGATAATCTTTTTCAGATTCAATCAATAATTGAACCGCTCTTTCTCTAATTTCGGGGGTATAGTTTGGTTTTGTCATCGGGATAGTCTCTCAGAATATTGACTCTCCGACAAACCTGGTACGGTTCACTCAGGCATTGAGAGACTTGTCTTTGATGTATTACAAGACATGAGTTCCACTGGAGAAGCCATACCTTAATATTTTTGAAAAAATGCCTGATTCCGCTGGATGTATTCATTTAGATTATTTGAATCTAAGCCGAATATTTGAAAAGAAGCAGTACACAATGTGCATTATCCCAGGTGCCAACGCTTCGATTTTGATCGCCGGTAAAAGTTGCCGATCGGCAACTTTTAAAACACCAAGGTAGCTATGATGTGTGTTGTCTGATAAATCTTGCCGATCGGCAACTTTTAAAACACCAAGGTAGCTATGATGTGTGTTGTCTGATAAATCTTGCCGATCGGCAACTTTTAAAACACTAAGGTAGCTATGATGTGTGTTGTCTGATAAATCTTGCCGATCGGCAACTTTTAAAACACTAAGGTAGCTATGATGTGTGTTGCTAAAATTCAAGTTGTGATTTTATTTTAAGCTTTTGATTTTATTAATTAAATGGAAATATCTAAAAAATAAAAATAGGTATAATCATCTATAATATACTGAAATTAAAAGAAAAATTATGGACACACATCATAGCTACCTTTCCTAAAAAAAGAAGGTACTATGTGTCTTAATTAGGTCATTTTTACAGAATTTCCTTTAGTTTTTTGTTTTGTATAGCCATCACTAGGAGCTAGCAATATGCCAGAAATAAATCTAGAAAATGAAAGTGACAATGAATCTGAAATTGCTGCTATGGCAGCTCGTGTGCTCCAAGCACACTTTATTGTAGCGGCTCAAACTGGGCCAGTCTTATATGTAGAGAATGATTATTTAGTGCGTAAGATTCCGAATAAACTCCCAGTTGTGATTAAATATTTAGAAGGGCGGAACCCTGACATTGCTCAACGTTTTGCTGGCCATAGAACTTTTAAAATTAATAGAAAATGAAGTAAATTTGGACTCATATTCAATGTTATTCCCAAATAGAAATATCCTATAAATTTCGAATAAAATAAATTGCGTATAAGAGATTTTATATTAAATGCTTATTTCTTAAATTTTGGATTCCATTCAGATAAGCGCTCAAGTTCCAAATCATCTTCATCTAGTTCTTTACTATCATCCAAGTAAATTAAGGTAATTCTATATCCATCATTTTGCTGAAAAACTTGTTCATATAATTCTGTTTTATAGTTATTTGGGTTTTGCAGCCAAACTTTCCAATCTACAGGTTCTAATGAAGTATCTGTGGTAGCTTTTGCCGAAATGCTTTTTGGCGAAATGAAAGCTCCTTTTTTGAAATTTCGATCTAAACTTGGAAAACCTTTTGTTTTTAGTACTCTTTTAATAACAAAGTTATGATGGTGAATTATTACACAAGAAAAGTCAGACAATTCCTTAAATCGCACACAACATGCTGCCATACTTACATTATATTTTTGAGATATTCTAAAAAGATGTCTTAAATCTGGTTCTACTCTATTAATATCCTTTTTAAATTCAAAACTTGGCATAAGTATTTGTGCTGAAAAATAATTAGCCTCAACTTCTATTCGTACTTCTTTGGGAATATTTTTTCCTGTTGCTGTAAAGGATGAGGTTTGTTGTTTTGTACATGAACGTTTATTACCAGTCAGGTGAGATGGAATCATCCAATGACCTAGCTCATGGCCAATTGTAAATCGCTGTCTAGGCTCTGGACTATTATCATTATAAAAAATAAAACCCTGCCAACCTTCTTTATAAAGTATGCCTTCGAAGCTTTTAACTTCAGGAGGAATAGGGTCAATAGATGCAATATCCAAACTCATTGCAATATCATGTATAGGTACAGGAATTGGAACTTGATTATTCAAAGATTGTTTTCTTATATTTCTTAACAATGCGTTAGAAATATCATTTACATTCGTATAGTCAGCATAGTCAATAAGTGATAATTCTAACTTGGACATAACAATTATTTTTTGGTTTTAGATTCGACTATCAACTTTATCACGTCTAAATCACTTTGTTCTAAATTATTCATTTGTCTGAATAAAACTTTTAATTCCTCATTTTCATTAGTTTCAATGTCCTCATTGACTAACGAAGAAATACTAATTCCAAACTTATCAGATATTTTTTCTAAAAGATCATAGGACGGGTTTTTACTTTTACCTGTTTCTAAGTCCCAAAAATGGGTTTTGGATATTCCTATTAGATTTGCTGCATCTTGTAAAGAAAGACCCTTCTGTAATCTAAGCTCTTTAAGTTTTGAAGAAAAAGACATAAAACACCTCTATTATATCATTAAGATATATCTGTACAAAATCATATAAAAAAACTTGACTAATTGCAATATGCTTATTATTGTACAAATTCATTCAACTATATCTTACGGCAGAATTTTATGTCTAAAGTAGCAATTGGTACAACCGCTTCTACAGGGCAAACATGTCCTGAAAGTGGTATTTGGAAATCCTTAGATACTCCTTCAACAACAGCTCCTATTGCGAGAGGAAATAGAATGCCTCCGCACAATGGTAAAGCTGTTACTTGGAAATTAACTCAATACGCATAGGAGACGATGATGTCGTTGAAACCCGGTCAAAATACAGGTCGTGATGGTGGAATTTATCGAGAACAAGGTCCTCGAGGTGGATTAAGAGATAATTACTCGACGATCCCAGATCGAACGATTGCTCCACCTACTTCAAAACCAAACTCAAGCTGGGTTCGTGTTGAACGTACGCCAGACAGTAAACGATGAGATTTTAAAGACTGTTAAGCATGCTTGGCAGTCTTTTTATTTAACTAATTTAGGCTGATAGGTATCAATATGACAAGTCAAACAGTAAATATTTTATGTTCTTGTGGAAGCGATAAGTTTGAGCCTCCCCGAAATCCCAAAGCTTCAGATGTAATTATCTGTGCAAGATGTGGCGTACAAAAGAAATATGGAATATTGCAGAAAGAGATCGCCTCTAAAGTTAAAAAGAAAGTTGAAGCAGATTTTAGAAGAATGCTGAAGAAAGCTGGTTTTAAATGATTTATTGTTAATAGGAGGTTATGTGTTTCCACCGAAAGAATATGTAAAGAATGCACTTAAACAAGGAGTTGTCATAACATTCCTTTTGGGAGTAATTCCACTTGTATTAGCTTTATGTCAAGATGTTTGGGGACTCATTTTTCATAGAAGTCATGATCTATCTAATTTTAATGAAATGATGAATAGTCTTATTCCATCAAATCATATGTATATAAACATCCTTATTTGGCTTTCGGGTATTTATTGTTTGCCTTTAGTAATGCTGGTTATCGCAGAAAGAGAATTAGAAAAAAAAATTCCGATACCTAATTGGATAAAAAATTTCATCCTTAATTTTGAATACGCATTATCAACTATTTTTAGTGTGATGTTTGTTGCATCGGCTATCTTTCTTACCACAGGTCTTTTCTTCTGTTTTACTAGCCTAGGTATTGCTCATGGAATGGGTTTTATTTTTTTAGGAGTAGTTCTTTTCCTTATTACTACTTACGCACTAGCATTAATGTTAGAACTTAAGGACTCATTTCTAGTGAATAAAACTGATTTACAACATACAGATTATAAAGAGTCAAACGCAGTCGAATGAACTATTGAAATGGATAATAAAAATGCCGAACATGGATGAGTTCGGCATTCAGCTTTCTAAGCTACAAAAATTGCTGTTAGATATTGAGCCCTATATGTTTTCTTGTGGGAAATTCCACATCGATATGCAGCTTAATAAGGTCCCATAAATCTTGAGCCATTGAAGTGGATCATATGAGACGGATTATCTGCCATCCATACCTCTGTTTCCCATGCAATAACACCGCTATATTTCACATAAGTTTTGGTATCGGGAAAAGCAGAGACAAAAACTAAACCTGCGGTACAGTTTTGGAATAGTGTATTTAATTCCCCATATCTTTTATGGTCTACAGGCCCATGACTTGTAACAGCTTCGATTAAGAATAACCAATTTTTCTCAGGATTGTAGATAACAACATCTGGTAGTTTCCCGTGGTTGTCTAATTGCACACCTAAAGATGCTAGTAGATCAACATCGAAGAACCCATGCTTGTTACCTGTATCACCTGCATAAACTAATGCTCCTCCAGGAACATATCGAGCACCAAAATCGGTGACAATATCCTTGATGAGCTGAGAATGGTCACCTGCTGAAAGTAGAATAGTTTGACCATCTGTTAATTGTAATGGGATCATATTCATTTCACGCTCTCGTGCATACATTTGAGCAAGAGTTTGTCTTTGCTGCAGGTAATTTTGTAGCATGATTGCATATTGCTCTGTTCCATAAGTTTGAAGAACTTGAAGCAAATTGGATTCAATTTGGTACACAGCTTTAGGGCTATTAACTGGTCTATCAGGTTTATCAGGGTTATAAAGACAAATTCCTGCTTCAATAAACTGGTGCATCGATTGTCTACGGAATGTCTCTCGTGTATTTGGAGCGTATTCTCTTTGATAGTGCTCTCGTGACCAGCTCATAATAGGTGTAATACCTACTAAAGGGTTACTTGCTTGGTTCCATAATTTTTCAGGTGTCATATCAAGTAAACAGAGTAGACAGAGAGCAGTACGTTCATTAAGTTGTTGGCGCGGCATGCCTAATTGGACAAGGATATCGTATGCTTGCTGCAGCTTTGTATCTTGATTATTCACTTAATCTCCCCTAGAAGGTTATCAATCTGCTTTTGATTCATTTTAATGTCGTATTTTTTGCCTAAAAGCTTCAAATTTTGAAGGGATGGATATTTCATGTTTCTGAGATCCGTCGCATTTACTTGAGTATGACCTGAGAAAATACGGAAATAGCTATCCAGTAAGCTGCTATTCAGAAAACAAGCTAACCCCATTGCTGTTTCATAGTCAAAGCCTTGTTTTTTTACATGAAATACATTCCAACAGTTATCAAACCCGATCCATTTTGTATCAATCATATTGGGATCTATGACATTAGCAACAATTCGTCGTTTTTCTTCTTTAGAGCTGAATCGTCTGACAATCACATAAAAGCCATTATTCGGTAGCAGCCATTTCTGTGAATCTGGTGTAACCCTAATAGCATTTGGCTTCTTATGCTCTTTTGGATATTGAAGTTGCTTATCTACGAAATGATGTGGGTAAAATAATGGAACAGCTCCATCTTGAGGCGATTGCTCCAAGAACTCTTTCATTCTGTGAGACACAATTGGTCCTGTACTTACAGATATTCCCAATTCATTTAATGAAACGGCAAAAAACGTATTATTTTCTTCTTGAGGCTGCCCGTTCGTAGCAATGCGGATAAATAGTTCTGGATCATTAGGTTTAATAACTTCAACAAAAGGGACGGTTTTGCTTTGGTAGTCACGGAAGGTCTGGTCATTAGATTGAGAAATTTGAACGTCTGATTGCTGTTTACCTTTAATCAGTTTAATGATGATATTTTCTTGTAAAACATCATCATCTTTAAAAGCCATGTCTCTACTTTCAAAGATATGAATGTGTTCGATAGAACACTCCTTCAAAATTAATTCTCTGAATGGCTTGTAATAAGGACCATTGCAAAATGATCTTGGAATAATCGCTACAATTTGCCCATCTTGTTCCATGAGTTGAATTGTTAGTGCAACAAATGCTGAATAAAGATTAACGGTTTCAATTCCAACCTTTCTCAACTCTTTCCGATGTTCTGAATTGCTATTAATTTTTTTATATGGAGGGTTAATAATTGCATGAGTGTATTGCTCTCCTTTGTCAGAAGATATATTTTCAACAGCCCCTAAAATGAAGTCCTGAGCATAGATAGAAAAGTTAATATCTATAGCATGCATGTTAACTTCTAATTGTTCTCGCATGATGGGATCAATTTCCCAGAGATCTACTAACTTAATATTTTTAAGTTTTTTTGCAGCAGAAATGGTCAATGATCCTATGCCTGCTCCACAATCTAGAAGTTTTATCCCTTTTTTGTGATCGTCGAATAGGCTTGCCATATATTCAGCAATAACACTAGGCGTCATGAATTGCCCAAGTTCAGATTTTTTCTTGGGATTTAGCTTAGCATTCGTAGTCTTTCTTATGTGTTCGACAGTCATAAGATTCATGGTTCGTATTGCTGACCTAGTGAAACAAAAGTATCGTAAGTATAAACGGAAAAAGATGCTTATTTTTGATAGCTGTTTGATCTAGTTTTAAGTGCTATAAAATCCGTCATTCAATCAATTTTTTATAAACCTGATTTATAAATATCTGGGCAATAAAAAACCCCGGCATCCTGCCGGGGTTTTTCGTATGGGGTCGCTCGGTATAACTCCTGTCGTACCTTACAGTCCTTGTGCGTATCTATGTTCTTATTATTGTGTGGAACTTCCTGTTCCTGATGAATCTATCATAGGAAATTGCAGCCAGGTCGTACAGGCGCAAAGGGCCGTAATTGACGTAAGCAAATGCGTACAAGACCGGCTAAAAACTGTCCCAGGTTTATCCGCAGAAATTGGGGATAATTTCATATCCTGGAACCTTGATAACCGGGCAAAAACACCAAAATTGAGCGTTTTTTGGCCGATTTTATTGGCTAAATATTACATATTTGCTTAAAAAACACACGAGTCATTAAATCGTGCGTTTTTTAATCTTTTTGATTTCGGTTTTATTGGTTTAAGTATTTGATAAATAATGTCTTTTAAAAATGCATTTCGTATAACCACCATTATGTTAAATAGGGGTTTTAATCTGTTAAATTTTCACAACTTATAGAATATATTTACCCTCAATTTAATTACCAAGTTTATTTCATACACCTTCTATTAAATCCAGCCAGTCATATAGAAAACACCAATAATCAAGAATGATGCTGCAATTTTAATGATTGTAATACTGAAAATATCTTTATAGGCTTCACGATGTGTTAAACCTGTGACGGTTAATAATGTAATAATTGCGCCATTATGTGGAAGAGTATCCATACCACCAGCAGCCATGGAGGCAACACGGTGCAAAACCTCTAAAGGTATACCAGCAGCATTTGCAGCAGCTACAAATTGGTCCGCCATTGCCCCTAGCGCAATACTCATCCCGCCTGATGAAGATCCTGTTATACCCGCTAAAATATTAATTGTAATTGCTTCATTCAATAAAGGATTACTAATCCCTTGCAAAGAACCTGCGACTATCACGAAACCTGGTAAAGCTGCAATAATTGCACCAAAACCATATTCAGAACCAGTATTCATTGCAGCAAGTAGCGCACCACTGATTGCACTTTTCGTTCCTTCAGCGAATTCAATAAAGATCGTTTTGAAACTAAAAATTAAGATACATAAAATTCCGCTACATAACGCACCTAACACGGCCCAAATGGCTGTAATTTTTTTAATTTCCACAGGAACAACATCTTTCATTCCAGCTAGTTGTAGTTCAAATAATGATGGATACCAATGAGGTATATAGTGCGTTAATAATAAATTTACGAGTCCTACTAACAGTAAAGGCGAGAGTGCAATTAGAGGATGAACTAACTTAATATCTGCTGGTGTTTGTGGTTCATTACGAGGATTATCCCCATAACCTTCACCGGCAAGTTGTGCTTTTTTTCTTCGGCTTTCTAAGTAGATGATCCCAGTAATAACAATAAAAAGTGAGCCAATGATCCCTAAAGTAGGTGCTGCCCAACTGGTTGTATTAAAAAATGTAGTTGGAATAATATTTTGAATTTGTGGCGATCCAGGCATCGCATCCATAGTAAACGTAAAAGCACCTAAGGCTATTGTTGCAGGCATTAAACGTTTAGGAATATTACTTTGTCTAAACATCTCTGCAGCAAAAGGATAAACTGCAAAAACGACAACAAATAGCGATACGCCACCATATGTTAATAGCCCACAAATTGTAATAATGATGGGAATAGCACGCTTTTCACCCAAAATTTTGATAATAGCGCCAACGATTGAACGCGAATAACCAGATAATTCAATAAGTTTACCGAAAATTGCACCTAGCAAAAATACAGGAAAATATAATTTTATGAATCCGACCATCTTATCCATAAAAAGATTGGTAAACGCGGGAGCAACTGCACTAGGATCAGTCAGTAAAACAGCACCTAATGCCGCTAAAGGGGCGACTAGAATTACACTATAGCCCCGATATGCAGCAATCATTAAAACAAATAATGCAGCTAATGCGATGAATACACTCATGAGAATCCTCTCATTAGAGCAGGGAACTTTCAACTATCCATGTTTTAGATTAGGCATTCCCTGCCTCTGTTTATTAAATTATGTGACTTTTTATACTCGTTATTGAGCAATCTTCAGATCACTATTCAGCAATACCAGCATAAGGAACATCTTTATGACCATATCGACGTACACGGATATTGGCTTGTTCACCATGACCGGAAAATCCTTCTAGGTCACATAAACGTGAACAGTATTCACCAATGAGAGAAGATGCCTCATCTGTAAGTACTTTCTGGTAAGTACAGGTTTTAATAAATTTACCTACCCATAGACCACCCGTATAACGAGCCGCTTTTTTAGTCGGTAAAGTATGATTAGTACCAATAACTTTATCACCGTAGGCAACATTGGTACGAGGGCCGATAAATAGTGCGCCAAAATTTTGTAAATTATTCAAGAAATAATCTGGATTATGCGTCATCACCTGTACATGCTCAAAAGCAAGTTTATCGGCAATCTCAAGCATTTCTTCATCTGAATCAGCAACAATAACTTCACCAAATTTCTCCCAAGCCTGACGAGCAATTGCAGCAGTGGGTAAAATATTAAGTAAGCGTTCTACTTCTTGCATTGTTTCTTTTGCAAGAGCCATTGATGTCGTGAGTAAAATTGCAGGAGAGTCTGGTCCATGCTCTGCTTGGCCTAATAAATCAGTCGCACATAATTCACCATCTACAGTTTCATCAGCAATAACTAATGTTTCTGTCGGCCCAGCAAATAGATCAATACCTACACGACCAAATAGTTGACGTTTAGCCTCTGCAACAAATGCATTTCCTGGCCCAACTAAAATATCAACTGGTGCGATGCTCTCAGTACCAATAGCCATGGCTCCAATCGCTTGTACACCACCTAAACAATAAATTTCATTAGCGCCTGCTAAATGTTGTGCCGCAACAATAGCGGGAGCTGGTTTACCATGGAAAGGTGGTGCACATGTGATAATCCGAGGAACACCAGCAACACGAGCTGTAATTACTGACATATGTGCTGATGCTAAAAGAGGATATTTTCCACCTGGCACATAACAACCCGCAGCACTTACTGGAATATTTTTATGACCAAGAATGACACCTGGCAGAGTTTCAACTTCGATATCTTTAATGCTATTACGTTGATGACGTGCAAAATTTTCAACTTGCGTTTGTGCAAAACGAATATCTGTTAAATTACGTTTAGTCAACTGAGATAAACATGCTTCAATTTCTTGTTCACTCAATCTAAAGTTATCACGTTCTACTTTATCAAATTTGAATGACAATTCTCTGATCGCTGCATCACCACGTGCTTCAATATCAGAAAGAATATTTTCAACTGTTTCACGAACCTGAATTTGAGCATTTTTTACAACTTCAGGTGCTGCTCCTTGTTTTAACCAAACTGCCATGTCGGATTCTCTCTTAAAAAATAAAAATTTAACTTAGATTTAAAATAATACTTTTTGCATACGTATGCAATAATTATTAAAAAAATATTTTTAACAAAAAAGAAAGAATTAAAAAATAATAAGTAATTGTATTTTATGTTTTTATTTATAATCAAATACTACTTTAGGAAGTTTTGAAGATTGACGAACAATTAATTCTCCTTCAACAACAATATGTTTAGGAAGTGAATTTTCATTTTCAATTTGTTCTAATAATATTTGAATGGCTTGGTCAACCATTTGTTTTGAGGGTTGCGAAAATGTGGTTAATTGAAATGAATCCCAACCTGCAAGGTAATTATCATCGAAACCAATGATTGAAATATCTTTGCCAGGTTGTAATGAAAATTCATTACGTGCTACTTCAATAGCACATAAAGCCATGTGGTCATTTGCACAAAAAATAGCATCTGGTTGTTTGGTTAAATTCAGAAGTTCACGTGTTGCTTGTCGTGCATTTTCATACGTATAGTTCCCTATAGCTTTTTGAACATCATATATACCGTGGTGGGCTAAGTATGAAAAATAAGTATTTTCACGATCTCGATTCGTTGATGAATTATTTTCTCCTGCGATATAAGCAAAATTTTGATGTTTACCAGCCAGCAAAAAATCAACAATTTTCTGCACACCCAAAATATTATTTCCCGTTACACTCGAAATTTCTTTAGATTCTGTTTTTCTCGTCATCATTACAACTGGCAGATGGTTTTGCTTACATTCATCTGCGATATGAGATGATAAATTGACGGCAATAAGAATAAGCCCAGCTAATGGATAATGTAATATTTCTTCCATTAAAAGGTCAGAATTTTGGCCTGTTTCATTAGTAAAAAGTAAAATACGATAGCCATTGCTTGAGAGTTCCTGTGACAGCTCTTCTAATATAGATTGATAATAAGGATTTGTATTGAGAGGAAGTACTATTCCTATAAGAGTTGATTTTTTTGTTATCAGTGAGCGAGCTATCAAGTTTGGTCGATAGCCTAATTGTTCAGCTGCTTCAATAATCTTTTTACGTGTTTTTTCAGAAATACTTGCACCCGGTGTAAAGTGACGAGATACAGCCGATTGTGAAACGCCTGCAACTTTTGCTACATCATGTGCTGTTACTGAACGTTTTAATGAACGAGTTATTTCATTATCATTCGGCATTTAATCATGTTCCTACAAAACTTTATAAAATATTTTAACCTGAATAAGGGATAAGGAATATATTTGATAAATTATCCTTAAAAGCAAGATTTTAAATGATTTAAAGTAATCTCAAATTATATTCAAAAATTTAGAATTTCTAAAATTAACATAATACACCTTATACGAAATGCTCTAAATTATTTCTTATAATTCATGGTCTTATGTTGATGTAAAAAGCCTAAGTCTACCGACTTGGGCTTTTTTAATGATTATTCACGTTCCACGCCTATTCTTTGATCAATGTTTCACGACTTTGTTTAGGTTAATTGAATAATCAGGATGCTTGGTCTTTTTCTTTTTGGCGTTCATTCAGCTCTTTTTTGAGTGCCTTTTTATCCTGGTATGCTGCAATCAGCATAATCGGGATCAGCAGCGGGGCCACAATAATGCCCAGGGCAATGTCTTTCAGTTTCGGCATGATCTCTCTCCCTTAGTCATTATCAAAAACAGCATTCAGCACACGGCCAAATAAGCCACGTTTTTTCTTTGTCTCATAGTGTGTCTTTGATACGTGTTTTGGTGTTTCATTGGGGTGTGTCACTGGTGTTTCATGAGATGTACTAATTTCACCATATTTATTATTATCAATAGTTTCACGTGTTTCACTACTGTTGTCGCATGGTGCATCATTAGGATGTGTCACTGGTGCATCATGAGACATTTTTTCTTCAGACTCTTTATGCCCTAATAGTAGTTGAAAGCGGTCTATTTGATCTAAATAGCGTTTTTCCCGATCTTTGTATGACTCAATTTCCTTTTTCATGAAATCAACAAGCTGACGTAAATCCGCATCATCCTTAGACTGATTCACTTCTTGTTTTTGTTCATGCTTTTTGATCGGCTCCCCAAAGCATCGGATGACTTCTGCAATATCAAAAAGTCCATCAGAGCTTCGAGATATACGTCCTTCTTTTATGGCCCTATATAACGTAGAGCGACTGACGTTAAAGCGATTAGATACTTCACTTAGTGATAACTTAGCCATTTGCTACATCCTTTTTACTTGATGGCATATATCCCACTTTTTTTAGGTACGGGTATAGTTCTTTTATTCGGTCAGGATTTTTCAGCATCTCAGCAATACGAATAGCAAATTGAGGATAGCTTTCAGTTCCTTGTGAATAGCGACCCATTTCAGGGAGTTCTGAAAGCTTATTTGCAAACATGTGACGTTGTGCATCAGTCATTTGGGTAAAGAGATCTACCGTATTTGGATCTCTTTCTGAAGGTATAGAATCAATTTTTTTATGCTTAAAAGTGAATGATAAGCCTGAGATAGATCTTCCTGTTTTGTACTGTTCGTATTTTACATGTATATCAGTTAGCTCATTGATTTGCTTTATTGCTGGTTCTAAAACACGACTTTTAAAATTAACCATTTTTTGATATTCATTAATCTCAAGTCCTAATTTTTCTCTGAACTCAGATAAAGAAATAACAGGTGTTTTTCCTACGTCTCTCCAAGCAATTAGAAACTCATATAGACGAATAGCATATTTGCTAGTGAGTTGAGCAACCTGTTTAAGTTGATAGCTCGTAAAGTGCTTTTCCAATCTTGTAATAAGAGGAACAACATCTGGTGCAAAGGTAACTTCTAATGTAGCAAGGTCATCAACATATGCAATTCGGCTAACCCAGCGGGATTTGACTACAATTTCTTTGTTTGTATCTTTATGAATTTCCTTAAAAGAGAACTTTCTTTCAAAAAGATTATTAACTGCATTCTTTAGAGCGTTATATGCAGCTTCTTTGGTGACATCAAAGCGAGAAGCATAATCAGAAGCATGAATTTCTAATTTACTGTCGGATGAGATCCCTTGGCCTGTTTCTCTTGCTCTTATTATTGATAAAAGGATAAGCCGTTGCTCGGTTACTTCAAGATTATAACTGGCATTAATTAAGGCATTATCTTTTACTACTAAGTCATTTTTCATAAGACTGCATAGGTTATAAGTGTTATTAAGACTACACTAGCATTTGATGTAATCAAATGCAAAGAAATTGTAGTCTTATGACAAAGAAATTGTAGTCTTATGACAAAGAAATTGTAGTCTTATGACAAAGAAATTGTAGTCTTATTAGTCTTGAAAACCCTGTAAATAAAGGCTTTCAGCATGTCTAAAAGCATTTAAAAACTTTAAAATAATTAAAAGCCCAGGCAAAGAAAAATTGCCCTTGGTTTTCGCTACGCTCAAACTCTATTGAATCTCGCTTTCGCTCGATTCGTTGGGGCAATTTTTTTGCTCTTTTCGTTGTGAATTTGAGAAAAAGCAAAGGCAAGAGCAAAAACAACTCGGAATTCGCTTCGCTCATAAAACTTTTTTACTCGCTACGCTCGATCTAGGCTCAATTTTCTGCATGTAATTTACGCTTATTTAGGCTTCACAGCCTAAAAAGCTGTTTTTCAGAAAGTCGAGGTGCGAATTTTGGTGATGTCGCTCGTAGACACTCGCTTGGTTAATGTTTTCTAGTGGTTTATTAGTGTTGTGTCATTTGCTTCTATTTGAGCTTAGAGAAACTTTTTTGTTTTTAGGTGGATTCTTATGTTTAAGTTTGAGATCGCCTCTCTATGGTGAAAATAGAGCGTTTAAATGCGATATTTTTTTATTGGCCTAATTTTTTCTGTTTGATCAATAAATCTAAATATCCTTTTATTTGAAATATTCAGGCGGTAATATGCTATATTGTATCTCAATTGAGTCACATAATGTTTAGGTGAAGATATGACTTCTCAAACCTCAATGCTACACGTTCGAATTGATGATGAAACAAAGCTACAGGCGCAACAAGCTTTGAAATCAATGGGTATGTCTGTGTCTGATGCTGTACGAATCTTTTTGACTCGTGTCGTGGCTGAACAGGCGATTCCATTCGATGTACGTGTACCCAGTACCACAACTGTAGCTGCTATGAATGAAGCTGATGCACTCATTCAAGCCAAGAAAGCCCGTTTTGAAACTGTAGAAGACTTGTTTAATGACCTCGAAAAAATCAGCTAAAGATAAACGGGCCGTTTTACCTCGATCATCGGACTACACCAAAGAGTTTTTAGCAGACTGGCAAAGGCTTTCTCGTAGTGGTCGTTATGATATGGCGAAGCTTAAACAGGTCATGATGCTGATTATTGCCAATGATGAGCCTTTAGGTGCTGAATGGGTTGATCATGCGCTAAGTGGTAATCAATGGAAAAACTGCCGTGAATTGCATGTCGGTGGCGATTTTCTGTTGATCTATCGTATCGAATCACTCTCTAAGTTTGAGATGGTGGTTTTTGTGCGTACTGGAACGCATAGCGAGTTATTTAAGTAAGCACCAAACAAAGAGGATCTGTATTTATGAATGAAGCAGAAAAAGAACGGTTAAAAGAGATTTTTAGAAGCTCAAAGGGAATCGTAGATCACGAATTTTCTCAAGAAGTCATTGATGCTTGCAAACCTTATGAAGATGCAAGACACCAACGTATTTTGAATGGTGAAACGACTTTGGAGCAGGAAGAAGCAGCTTTAATGGCTGAGTGGAGAGAATTGAATAAAAAGTAAGATAAAAAAGAAGTATTTAAGTGTATATACGTGTATTGAGAATAGCCAATTATGTGAATAAGCGGGTATATGCGTGTATTTAAGAGGTTTTTAGAGTATTTAAGTTTATGTTCTTACATGAAATAGGCTTTCTTTGGTGTATTTAAGAGCATTAACTTTTGTACGATGAGGCAAGATGTGTAATGTAATAGTACACGCAAGGTGAACTAGTCCATTACCCCCGACAATTCGCTTACGCTCAATGTCCTGTCTTGTCCTACGGAGTAGTTTTTTGGACACCAAATATGAGTATCTGGCTTCAATAGGTCGTTTAGTTTTAGAGATGTTCTTATTTTTTAGGAAAAGTGTTTTTTAATATTTACATAAATTTATATAAAACAGTTATTTATGTTTAGTTATTGGGTTTATTTGGAAAAAATCTTTCTCGCTTGAAGTTTTGCAGCTTAATTGGGCTTAAATTTGTATCGTAATTTATTGATTTATAGTGGTGACCAGGTAAGAAAGCATAGATTTTTGATTGCGACTAAATTAGAAAAAATCTTTCTCGCTTGGAGTTTTGCAGCACGTAAAAGACTGTATTTCGCATAAGAAATTTTATGTTAAATCAGTTGGCTATAAATTTTCAAAAATATCCTTAGTTTAATATTTTAATAAGCAAGTAAAGGGTAAGATAGGAATGAAAATCTTAAATTTCTGCAGGAAATTTAAATTTTAAATTAAAAGAAACGGGAGTTAATAGTATGAGTCAAGACCCTAAAAAATGTCCTGTAACCCACCTGACTACTGAAGCTGGTGCCCCTGTGGTCGATAATCAGAACAGTATGACGGCAGGTGCGCGTGGACCTTTACTTGCCCAAGATTTATGGTTGAATGAAAAATTAGCAAACTTCGTCCGCGAAGTGATTCCAGAGCGTCGTATGCACGCTAAAGGTTCAGGTGCTTTTGGTACCTTTACCGTGACCAATGATATTACCCAATATACTCGCGCTAAAATTTTCTCTGAAGTCGGCAAAAAAACCGAAATGTTTGCGCGTTTCTCAACGGTGGCGGGTGAACGTGGCGCGGCCGATGCAGAACGTGATATTCGAGGTTTTGCTCTGAAATTCTATACTGAAGAAGGCAACTGGGATCTGGTCGGCAATAATACCCCGGTGTTTTTCCTGCGGGATGCCCGTAAGTTCCCTGACCTGAATAAAGCAGTCAAACGTGACCCGAAAACCAACAAGCGCAGTGCCACCAATAACTGGGATTTCTGGACATTATTGCCTGAAGCCTTGCATCAGGTGACCATTGTGATGTCGGATCGCGGTATTCCTGCTGGCTACCGTCATATGCATGGTTTTGGCAGCCATACCTTCAGTTTTATCAATGCCCAAAATGAACGCTTCTGGGTGAAATTCCATATGCGTACCCAGCAAGGCATCCAGAACCTGACCGATGCTGAAGCAGCAGATTTGATTGCTAAAGATCGTGAAAGTAGTCAGACTGACTTATTTGATGCCATTGAGCGTGGTGAGTATCCAAAATGGAAAATGTACGTTCAGATCATGCCGGAACTGGAAGCTGAAACAGTTCCTTATCATCCATTTGACCTGACCAAAGTCTGGCCGAAAGGTGATTATCCACTGATTGAAGTCGGTGAATTCGAACTGAACCGCAATCCGGAAAATTATTTCCAGGATGTAGAACAGGCTACCTTTGCACCAAGCAATCTGGTACCGGGAATTAGCTACTCACCGGATCGTATGTTACAGGCACGTCTGGTGAACTATGCTGATGCAGCACGTTATCGTGTTGGTGTAAATCATTCACAGGTTCCGGTCAATGCTGCACGCTGCCCTGTAAACTCTAATCGTCGTGATGGTCAGGGCCGCATGGATGGTAACTATGGTTCATTGCCACATTATGAACCGAACAGTTTTAACCAGTGGCAGGAACAACCTCAGTTTAAAGAACCAGCATTAAAGATTACCGGTGATGCTGATTTCTGGGACTTCCGCGAAGATGACAATGACTACTTCAGCCAGCCCCGTGCCCTGTTCAATTTGATGAATGATGAGCAGAAACAAGCATTGTTTAATAACACGGCCGCAGCGATGGGTGATGCGCTAGATTTCATCAAATACCGTCATATCCGCAACTGTTATGCTTGCGATCCAGATTATGGGCAAGGCGTTGCTAACGCCTTAGGTATGACTGTAGCAGATGCTCAAGCGGCACGTGAAACAGATCCTGCTAAAGGTTTACCAAGTTTTCTTTAATGTGGAAATTTGATTTAGATAGAGAATAAAAAAGCCCGACATCCTGTCGGGCTTTTTTATTCTCTATTTTTTAGATTAAGCTTGTAAGTGTATATACAATGAGAATTAAAGTTTCTATTGTTCCTATTAAATAGCATTTTGCCACTTCTAGGTTCAATCCTAATCAAAATAGTGAGTAATTATGATCCCTTCTTATGAAAACTTTAAAGATTTTAAAGATGCTGGTGAAAAAATTTTAGAGTATTTACATAATCACTTAGGCTTTGCTTTATGGATGATTACTCGTACTGAAAGTAATGATTGGATAGTTTTGCAAGCTAAAGATCATGGATATGGAGTACAGGCAGGACAGGTCTTCAATTGGGCTGACTCATACTGTTCTAAGATGGTATTAGATAAAGGGCCACGCATAGCACCTGATTCGAAAAAGATTCCACTGTATGTAGAAGCAGGCATCAACAAACTGGTCGATATAAACGCCTATATTGGGCAACCTTTATTCAATGAGGATGGTTCTATTTTCGGCACATTATGTGCTATTGATCCATCAGTACAGCCTCAAAGCATAGAACAACATAGTGATCTATTAGAGCTATTAAGTTTATTACTTAGTCGAATTTTACAAAATGAACTTAAAATTAATGAACAAAAAAGAGTTAGTGAAAAGCTTGAAATGGATTCATTAACCGATCATTTAACGGGTGTTTTTAATCGTCGTGCTTGGGATACATTTTTGGATTTAGAGGAAGATCGATGTAAAACGTACGGACATCCAACCACAGTGATTATGATAGATTTAAATGACTTAAAAGCTATAAACGATAAATTTGGTCATTCGGCTGGAGACCAGATGATCCAAAAAACGGCCCAAATCTTAAAGAAAAATGTACGCTCCAATGATTTAGTCGCGCGTTTAGGAGGAGATGAGTTTGGCATTCTAAATATTGAAACGACTTTAGAAAATACTCAGAAATTGGTGAATCGGCTTTTAAAGTCCTTACAAAATGCTGGAATTAATGCTGCTCTTGGTGTTGCGGCACGTGAACCAAGTAAAAATTTACGAATGGCAGTAATTGAAGCAGATGAAAAAATGTATCAGCATAAATGTCAAATTAAAGTCATCATTTGATGATTCCATAGAACAGGATGTTTGAGGATCTAAAACAATAATCGTAAGTCAGACACTTGGATTGTGAAGCTAGACAGGAGTCTTGCTTGAGCAGTAAGCTCATTTGAAGTTTTTCTAAAATTAACATAATGGCGCTTATGCGAAATCATTTATAAAAAGTTATTGTTTTTCAAATATTTAAAAAATTAGTCATGACTAAAAAATAGGTAAAAAGCCGACTCGGAGTAAGCGTCCGCTGAATCCCATACCAATTTTTAATTCAATTTAGGTTTCCAGCAGTGTGGCAGTAACTCTTCAATCTGGGTCACTTTATGTGTCGGCAGCCTTTTCAGCACATCACTTAAATAGGCA
>NZ_BKNN01000052.1 GCF_008993995.1 Acinetobacter brisouii | reverse complement strand
TTCTGTCCAACATGGTGTACTTTAGCAAGTTGTTCAAAATCCTGTCGCACAACAGGTTTAATTAGCTCATAAAATACGGTATTCTGATGTGACAAAACCTGAATCCTGGTCGTTAAAGTGTTTGTTTACACTCATATTTTAACTGTTAGGACTCAGGTTTTTTTATTTAAAGCAAACTATGGGACAGCAATGGCCCGAAGGCTGCTTTTTTTATTGGCTAAACTTTTGAATATCTTGTAAAACCTGTACAGCATGGGTTTGTGTGTCTACACTGGTATAGTGATAAACAATCGTTCCTTTCGGGTCGATTAAAAAGCTTTCACGCTTGGCGATTTGAGTAAAACCTAAATTGCGTACAATCCCAAACAGTTTGGCAAGTTTATGTTGATCATCAGCCAAAATTGGAAAGGGAAGATTGAGCTTTTCTGAAAATTTTTGATGTGACTTCACATCATCAAGGCTGACACCCAAGACGACAGCATTGTTTTTAATAAATTGAGGATAAAGCGCTTTAAATTGATTGGCTTCTTGGGTACAGCCAGGTGAATTGTCTTTCGGGTAGAAATACAGGACAACCCATTGACCTTTGTATTGAGAAAGTTGGTGCCACTGACCTTGTTGATCTTGTAGTTTGAACGCGGGCGCTTTTTGTCCAACCCATTGCTTTTGAATTGCGGTGAGTAAATTGTCACTTTCTTTTTTGGCAAAAACGAAAGGACTGATGGTGATTAAGCCTGTAATAGTACAACTGGCCAAGAGTGCACGAAAGACGGTCATAATCTCACTCTAAATGACTTGATATCGTTCATTTTAGAGAATATGAGATAGCTTGCAACGCCTAAATTTTGTTACAAGCTATCCTGAATTTAAGCTAGACGTAATCTAAGCCAATATCCAAATAACGAGCACTGTGAGTCACATAACCAAGCGCCAAGAAATCGACCCCTGTTTCTGCAATGCTGGCTGCTGTTTCAGGGGTAATGCCACCCGAAGCTTCAGTTTGTGCTTTACCTTGACACATCGCGACGGCTGTACGCAATTGCTCTAGACTCATGTTGTCTAGAAGAACCAAAGACACGCCTTCTTTGAGAACTTCTTCAAGCTGCTCAAGGGTATCGACTTCAACTTCAACGGTAATCAAATGTCCTGCATAAGCTTTAGCACGTTGAATGGTTTGAGTAATGTCACCGCCTGCTAAAGCAATATGATTGTCTTTAATCAGAATGGCATCATCAAGACCCATACGGTGATTGCGACCACCGCCTACACGCACTGCATATTTTTGTACGTCGCGTAAACCAGGAATGGTTTTACGTGTACAGGTAATTTTTGCTGACGTATGGGAAATACTGCTTTGCAATTCATGGGTGGTGGTGGCAATGCCGCTTAAATGGGTTAAGAAATTTAAAGCGGTACGTTCAGCACTTAAAATGGCTTGTGCATTACCTTGAATACTTGCAATGATGCTGCCTTTTTCCAAGACATCACCATCTTGCAACTGTGCTTTAAACTCAATTGCTGGGTCCATAAGTGCAAAGGCAAGACGAGCCAGTTGAACACCACACACAATACCCGCTTCACGTGCAATGATATGTAATTCAGTGGTTTGCTGTGAATCAATGGTGGCTTCGGAGGTAATATCTCCGCGTCGTCCCAAGTCTTCCCTTAATGCGGATTGAACCAGTGGTTGAAGTAACACATCTGGCAATGCATAACGCATGACGAATCTCTCCAATATATGCTCAAACGGAGTATATATTGTTCACTATCCAACACGCAAATATTAATTTTTAGCACAAATACTGGGTATAAATTTTAACAATCGTGCTGATTTTGAGCAGAAGTAAAAAGATAGGATTGAGAATAGGGTGTTTTTATTTTAAATAAGAATATAAATTTCAATATCTTATGATTTATTTTCTGTGATTTTTGGTACGAGACTATCTGGATTTATATCCATTTTGAGTTAAATAGTAAATTGATCAATATTTACTATTTAACTTTTGATCAAAAACAGCAAATTAGTTGTTCATAATCGGGAGTTTGTAACCTGAAAGTAAACTTTCCTGATGCACATTTTTTTTGAAGCGATAAAGCTGTGCAGGGCGACCCCGTTCAGGAATCGCTTCTTTACCTGTCGGTTCAACTAGATTTTGGTTGTGAATCAGGCGGCGAAAATTCTGTTTGTGTAGCTCCACACCACTGAGTGCCTGAATACTTTGTTGTAATTGGTACAAAGTGAATTCGGGTGGCATTAATTCAAAAATCACAGGTCGGTACTGTAATTTAGAACGTAAACGTGACATGGCAGTGGCAAGAACACGACGATGGTGATTGTGCATGGCTTTGCCTGTAATGGATTCAGGCAGGCGGGCATCATAATACGGTGATTCAGCGATTAAGCCAGATTCATACATCAGTTCATAACGAAGCAGTGTGTTTTCTTCGAGCCATTCGTAGTTGGACAGTCCCCAACATAAATTCATACGTTGTTGACGTGCTTGGCGCAAGTAGACTGAGGCGGCAGAGTCCACCCAGTCTTGAATTTTAGGCAAAATTTGCTGGCAAACTTCTTCGGCATGTTTGCTGCGACGATCTTCCCATGGAAAATATTCATACCAATCGTGCCATTTTGCAGCCAGTTTTAGATTTTTCTCGTCGGCTTCTTTGACTAAACCTAAGTAACTAATATAAACCACAGGATGCTTTGAGTCTTGTGAACGCTTAATGTCAACGAAAGTGTAAAGCTGCTCCATATAGCCAAGCGGCTGCTCGGTTTGTTGTTGTACCCAAGTGCGTGCGCCTGCTTGAAGTGAGTGGTGAATTGGGGTGAGCGGCCCAAAAGGTAAAAGTGTGCCATCTTGAATCGTGAGTACCCGTGCGGAAAAGTTAGTCACCGCAATTAAAACCGCGACCAGTTCGGTTGCGGTTTCTTGAGAAGGGGAAGGTTCTAAATGGACATGTGACTGCATCTTTGGTCTTATGTTTGTTGCTATCGGGTTTATTGTATGAGAAATATTGGATGAAACAAAACCTTTACGTACATTCTCTACACGCTTTTGCTATATAAAAAATAAATACATAAACAACAGTCATTTAACATTATTTATGCTCTTTTTGAGCAAAAAGCGTTTGAATTTATATACTCACTATGAGCATAATTGCTCGGACAATCATCGTTGGAACGCCGTTATGAAGGAACATTTGGCTAGCTATCCTTATGAAAAGCCAAGCTTAGACTATATGCAGGCACATATTGAGTCAGCCGTTGATGCTCAGCAAAGCAATGCCTGTACGTTACATGAAGCATGGGCAAAGGTGCCAGCACCATTAAATGCGACAGAAATTCAGCAATACCAAGAAGAAATTCGTGAACTGTTGAAACAGCATAATGCGGTGATGGTGGCGCATTACTATGTTGAGCCTGAACTGCAAGACCTTGCACTCGCAACAGGGGGCATGGTGGGCGACTCACTCGAAATGGCGAAATTCTGTAAAAACCATCCTGCCGATACTTTACTGGTCGTGGGTGTGCGTTTTATGGGAGAAACTGCCAAGATTCTCAGCCCACAAAAAACTGTATTGATGCCAGATTTGGACGCCACTTGTTCTCTCGATTTGGGCTGTCCAGCCGATGAATTTAAACAATTTTGTGATGAACATCCTGACCGTACCGTGGTGGTTTATGCCAACACCAGTGCTGAAGTCAAAGCGCATGCAGACTGGGTGGTCACCTCGTCCATTGCGATTGAAATCGTTGAGCATTTACATAGCCAAGGCAAAAAAATTATTTGGGGGCCTGACCGTCATCTTGGGCAATATATCCAAGATAAAACAGGCGCAGACATGCTGCTTTGGCAAGGTTCATGTATCGTGCATAACGAGTTCAAAGGGATTGAGCTGACCCATTTAAAACAGCAGCATCCTAAAGCGATTGTTTTGGTACATCCTGAATCACCTGCTGAAGTAGTGGCACTTGCCGACGTGGTGGGTTCAACCAGTAAATTACTCAATGCAGCAGTGCAACGTCCAGAACAAGAATTTATTGTGGCGACTGATCAAGGTATTTTGCATGAAATGCAAAAACAAGCACCGCACAAAAAATTCTTTGCTGCACCGACTGCGGGGAATGGAGCGACTTGTAAATCCTGTGCTTTTTGCCCGTGGATGGCTATGAATGGTTTGGCAGCCTGCGCAAAAGTGCTGCGTGACCACAGTCAGGAAGTTCAACTTGATGCCGCGCTGATTGAAGAAGCGCGTGCACCAATTCAACGGATGTTAGATTTTTCAGAAGCCTATAAAAACTATCATCAACAGCATCAACAATTGGGTGCAGGTCTGGCTCAATTTCAACAATGGCTGGCAACACAACATGAAGCAAAATATTCAACATTATGATGTTTTAATTGTGGGCGCAGGCTTGGCGGGGCTTACCGTAGCACTGTCTTTGCCTGAACAGTTTAAAATTGCCCTATTGGCGAAGCAGGATTTAAACACCTGTTCCAGTAATATGGCACAAGGTGGCATCGCCGCGGTACTTGACCCGCAAGATACTGTCGATGAACATGTTCAAGATACGCTAGTCGCAGGTGCGGGATTGTGTCATGTGGAAAATACCACGCACATTCTATCGCATGCGGCGCAAGCGATTGACTGGCTCTGCCAGTTTGGCGTGCCATTTACCTACCACGATCAAAACTTGCATTTGACCCGTGAAGGTGGACATGGGCAGCGTCGTATTGTGCATGCTGCCGATCATACAGGTTGGTCGGTTACCCAGACTTTGCAACAGCAACTCGCACAAAAACACAATGTCACCTGTTTAACTGAGCATCGTTTACAACAGCTTTATGTAGAAGATCAGCGCTGCTATGGGGCTGAACTTAAAGATGCAGCGCAACAGTCGGTACAAGTTTTTGCTAAATATGTGATTTTAGCGACTGGCGGCACAGGTCAGCT
Source organism: Acinetobacter brisouii (assembly GCF_008993995.1). Classification (GTDB taxonomy): domain Bacteria; phylum Pseudomonadota; class Gammaproteobacteria; order Pseudomonadales; family Moraxellaceae; genus Acinetobacter; species Acinetobacter brisouii_A. The sequence goes on along the minus strand of NZ_BKNN01000052.1, from coordinate 13,731 downwards.
ATTTGAACTCACCACCAATCCTGAAACTTCTACAGGTGATGGTGTGGCACTGGCATGGCAGGCAGGTTGTCGCGTTGCCAATCTGGAATTTATCCAGTTTCATCCAACAGCATTGGCGCTGAAAGGTAGTAAAACATTCCTGATTTCTGAAGCCTTGCGCGGTGAAGGTGGTATCTTGCGTAATCAGCAGGGCGAGCGTTTTATGCCTGCCTATGATGAGCGCTTAGAACTTGCGCCACGCGATATTGTGGCGCGTGCGATTGCCGATCAAATTCAGAAACAGCAACAACAGCCTGTTTTGCTGGATATGACCCATTTGGAAAAAGCCTTTATTACCGAGCATTTTCCTTCGATTTATCAGCATTGTCTTGAACAAGGTTTGGACATCAGTCAGCAACCGATTCCAGTTGCACCTGCCGCGCATTATGCCTGTGGTGGTGTATTAACCGATGCGATTGGGCACACCGATCTTGAAAATCTGTTTGCAATTGGCGAAGTGTCCTGTACAGGTTTACATGGCGCGAACCGTTTAGCCAGTAATTCATTGCTTGAATGTATGGTGATGGGGCGTGATGTTGCACAAGCGATTGTCCAGCAAGATGAATGGCAAGTTCCAAAATCTGAAGCAAAACTGGTACAGCCAAATTTCACTGCGGTTGCTACCCAGTTTGAACTGGAAGATGATTTTGATGTTGCGCGATTACAGCAGAAAATGACCCAGTATTTTGGCATTCAGCGTGATTTTGCAGGCATGCAGTATTTGTATGCACAGCTCAATCACTGGTGGCTGATGACTGAGCAGCAATATCCAATGCTTTTGACTGCAATGCTCATGGTGCATAGTGCGCTGCAACGTCAGGAAAGTCGCGGAACGCATTTCAATCGTGACTGTCCGCGAACCTTGCCAGAGGCAGAAATGAGCGTGATTGCTGCGCCTGCACAGCAAGCCGTATCACAGTCAGAGGCAACCTCTTTAGTGTGTTAGTCACGCTAAAAATGGTAGATCTTGCACATCGATCATAAATGCTTTGTCTTATACTGCTAAGCACAGAGTTGTAGTTGAGAACAGGGCGATGCCAAAGAAAATCTTGCTGATTACTGGATGGGGTGTGGGAACTGCGCCCCTGATGCCATTGCAGCAGGCATTGCAGCAAGTTGGGCATCGGGTTGAACTGGTGGATATTTTTGACTGGTTTGACCCCATTCAAAAACAACAGATGCTTTCCCGTGTTGCCGAAGTTGATGTGGTGATTGGTTGGTCACTCGGTGGGCAATTGGCGTTGCTGCTGGTCGATGTTTATCAACAACTCACAGGACAGCACAAAACACTGATTAACTTAGCCAGTAATCCCTGCTTTGTGGCACAAGAAAACTGGCCTTGTGCCATGCCTGAAACTGAATTTTCTCAATTTTTCCAAGCCTTTCAGCAACATCCTCAAGCAACACTCAAACGTTTTTATCTGAATATTTGCCGTGGTGATGCACAGGCGAAACAGCATTGGCTGAACTTACAAAATAGTGCAAATCCACCTGATCATGCGCTTTTAATGCAAGGCTTGATCATGCTGCGTGATTTAAACTTGGCAGACAAATGGTTGGAATTTGCCAATTCAGCTTATTTTATCTTTGCTGAGCAAGATGTAGTCATTCCTTGCCAGATTTTGCAAAAAGCCCCTGATATTACGGTTGAAGCTGCCCATATTGTGATGCTGGAAAATCTGAGTCATGCCTTTCCTGTGACTCATCCTGAACTGACTGCTGAGCAAATTGGTCAATGGGTGACTGAAGCATCGTTTGTTTGAATTTGACTGATCTGGCAATCGCATCCATGTTAAAAACGGATTAAGATTGGCGACATTGAGGTTAAAAAGGCGGTATTTGGATGACGGATTTATTTGATGCAGAACATATATGGCATCCATATACATCAATGATTAATCCATTACCCACATTTAAGGTGAAGCAGGCATTCGCCTCGACCATTGAGCTTGAAGATGGTCGCCAACTCATCGATGGGATGTCGTCTTGGTGGTGTGCGATTCATGGCTATAATCATCCTGTCCTGAATCAGGCAGTGACTGATCAGTTGCAACGCATGTCACATATCATGTTTGGTGGATTTACCCATGATCCTGCGATTGAACTGGGTAAGGCACTGCTTGAAATTGTGCCACCATCACTCGATAAAATTTTCTATGCAGACTCAGGTTCGGTGTCGGTTGAAGTTGCATTGAAAATGGCCGTGCAATACTGGACAGCACAAGGGCAGCAGCAAAAGACCAATTTTATTACCACGCGTTCGGGTTATCACGGCGATACATGGAATGCTATGTCGGTGTGTGACCCTGTGACAGGTATGCATCAGATTTTTGGCTCATGTTTGCCGATTCGTTATTTTGTCCCTGCACCGCAAAGCCGTTTTGACGGTGAATGGAATCCAGAAGATATTGCTGAACTGGCAAAAACCTTAGAACAACAGCATCAAAATATTGCGGCACTGATTATTGAGCCGATTGTGCAAGGTGCGGGCGGGATGCGTTTTTATCATCCTGAATATTTGCGCCAAGCCAAACTGCTTTGTGAAAAATACAATATTTTGCTGATTTTTGATGAAATCGCGACAGGTTTTGGCCGTACAGGCAAGCTCTTTGCATGGGAACATGCGGGGGTTGAACCTGACATCATGTGTATTGGTAAAGGTCTGACGGGTGGTTACATGACACTGGCAGCGACTTTAACCACGCGACATGTAGCAGAAACTATTTCCAAAGGTGAAGCAGGCGTGTTTATGCATGGCCCAACCTTCATGGCAAATCCACTCGCATGTGCTGTGGCAGTCGCCAGCACCAAGTTGCTGTTGTCGCAAGACTGGCAAGCCAATATTCAGCGTATTGAACAGCATCTCACTCAAGGTTTAGCGCCACTTGCTGACTTGGAGCATGTGGCTGATGTTCGTGTACTCGGTGCAATTGGTGTGGTGGAACTGACAGAAGCGGTCAATATGGCAAGCCTGCAACAGCAATTTGTCGCACGTGGGATTTGGGTGCGTCCATTTGGCAAACTAGTCTATGTCATGCCGCCGTATGTGATTCGCCCCGAAGAATTAGAAATTTTATTACGTGAACTTAAAGCGGTGGTCGCAGCAATAACCTCAGGAGAAGCGCATGTCACTGCTTGAACACTATGCAGCACAGCTTGATCAATTAAAACAACAAGGCAACTATCGCCAGTTTACTGAAAACCGCCAGCACGGACAGTACATCGAAATTGCAGGGCAGCAGATGCTGAACCTGTCATCGAATGACTATTTGGGACTTGCTGCAGAAGTGAGTTTACGCGAGCAGTTTTTTGCCCAGTATCCAGTGGCAGAGTGCTACTTGAGTAGTTCATCTTCGCGTTTGCTGACAGGAAATTTCCCTGAATATGCCGACTTGGAGCAAAGTCTTTCGCAAGCGTTTGCTAGGCGCGCAGCGTTATTGTTCAATAGTGGTTATCACATGAATGTCGGGATTTTACCTGCGGTTACGGATAGTAAAACCCTGATTTTGGCAGATAAATTAGTTCATGCCAGTATGATTGATGGTATTCGTTTGAGTGCTGCCAAATATGTGCGTTATCGCCATAATGATTTGCAACATTTACACAGCTTGCTTGAAAAATACCACGATGATACCGAGCTTGATCGGATTATCGTGGTGACTGAAAGTATTTTCAGTATGGATGGTGATGAAACTGATCTCACCGCACTGGTGGCGATTAAACATCAATTCGCAAAAGTTATGCTGTATGTTGATGAAGCGCATGCGATTGGTGTGCGTGGTGAACGTGGCTTGGGCTGTGCAGAACAGCATCAATGTATTGAAGAAATTGATTTCTTGGTCGGTACATTTGGCAAAGCGATTGCTTCAGTCGGTGGTTATTTGCTGTGTGATCCAATCATTAAAGCTTATCTGATCAATAGCATGCGCCCGCTGATTTTTAGTACCGCTTTGCCACCTGTGAATATTGCATGGACGAAATTTATTTTTGAACATATGCAAGGTTTAACGGCTGAGCGTCAGCATTTGGCACAGACCAGTCATTATTTACAGCAACAAGTCTTGGCACGTGGTTATGACAGCCCATCGACCACGCATATTGTGCCGATTGTAATTGGTGCGAGTGATCAAGCTGTGGCAAAAGCAAAAGACTTACAGCAACATGGTTTTTATGTGATGCCTGTGCGCCCGCCAACAGTTCCGAAAAATGCTGCACGGTTACGGATATCGCTGACGGCGCAAACCCAGCAAGATGCGCTAGAAGTCTTGGTACAATGGTTGTGAATCAAATGAGTTCACTCGATAAAAGCGTGATCCAGCAGCGTTTTGCTAAAGCACGTGAAACCTATACGCTGCAAGCGGTGGCACAGCAGCAGATCTGTGAGCATCTTGCTCAGTTGATGCAGCAGTTTTGTCCTGAACAATTGTCCCGTATTTTTGAAATCGGCTGTGGTTCAGGGACATTGACCCATCTGTTGCAACAGCAGTTTGCTGTGCAGCGTTATGTGGTGAATGACCTGTATGCTGAAGTGATGGAGTTTTTTCCTGAACAACAGGTCGAATTTTGTATTGGCGATGCTGAAAAGATAGCATTTCCAAATCAACTTTCAGCAGTGGTCTCAAGCTCAGCATTGCAATGGATGCAGGATTTATCGGCGGTTTTTGCCAAAATCCATGCAGCGCTCAATGCCCAAGGTTGGTTGTGTTTTTCAACTTTTGGCTCACAGAATTTATGCCAAATCAAAGAATTGATCGGGCAAGGCTTGGATTACTTACCTCTCGAACAGTTGCAAAGCCTGCTTGAGCAACAAGGTTTTGAAGTGGTACATGCTGAACAGGAACTGATTGAACTTGAGTTTGCCCAACCGCGCGATGTATTGAAGCATCTGAAAGCTACAGGCGTGACGGCAACCAATCGTGACTTTTCATGGACTAAGCAACGTTTGCAACAGTTTTATGCTGACTATGCAGCGCTTAAAGCAGTGCAGTCCAAGCAGCAGTATCCACTGACTTATCATCCAATTTATATCATTGCTCGGAGGTTGACATGAGCGCCCAAGTTTATTTTATCAGTGGTATCGATACAGGAATTGGGAAAACCTTCGCCACGGGATTTTTGGCAAAAACCTTGGCAGAGCAGCAGCAAAAAGTCATTACTCAAAAGCTGATTCAAACAGGTAATGTTGATGTTTCTGAAGATCTGGAAAAGCATCGTGAAATCATGGCAACAGGTTGGCTGCCAGAAGATCATGAAAAGCTGACCATGCCTGAAATTTTTACTTATCCTGCATCGCCGCATTTGGCGAGTGAGCTGGATGGGCGTGAGATTGATTTTGCAAAAATCAATGCAGCAACTGAAACTTTAGCTCAGCGCTATGATGTAGTTTTGCTTGAGGGCGCGGGTGGTTTAATGGTGCCTTTGACTCGTCGTTTGCTGACCATCGATTTTGTGAAACAGCAGAATTATCCTGTGATTTTAGTGTCTTCTGGTCGTTTAGGCAGTATTAATCATACTTTGCTGAGCCTTGAAGCATTAAAAGCCCGTCAAATTCCATTATATGCCTTGGCTTATAACCTGAATGATGACTCACAAGATGAAGTGATTGCTCAAGATACTCAGCAATTACTCAAAGCGTATTTGGCAGAACATTTCCCAGAAGCCTTATGGATTGATGTGCCTGTTTTAGCGGCTTGATGCTAAAAATAGCCTGTATAAAAAGATGAGTTTTATGGCTCATCTTTTTTTATGGGCTAAACTTTAATTCCAGTGATTGATTTGCATTAGAGCTTCAACTTGCTGTTGAGCAATTTCGAGGTTGTGTTGAGCATCCGCTAGGTTTTGTTGCACATCCATTTGATCAAAATTGCCTGAGGTACTACTCATGCTACTACTATGGCTATGGTAACTTGAGTCTGAAGATTGGTGGCTAGAATGATTGCCTTGTTTGGCTTGATTGCGCTCTAAATCACGCAGTTGTTTTTTTGCTATAAAAATACTGGTGTCCAACTTGATAGATTGGAGCAAGTACTGTTTGTTGTTCTGTCGGGCAGTTCTGGTAATTGTTATCGCCTTTTAAACTGACATCTAAAATATGCTTTGGTTGGCAGAATTGACTCAAACCTGCTTGATAAGCTTGTAAATATTGATTTTTTTGTTCGTCATTCTGAATGTGTTGCAAACGTGGGCGAATCCCTTTAAGACCATCTTGTTCACCTCGTTGAGCGAGGTTGTGTGAATGTTCATTAGGCATGCTGCTACAGCCTGTGAGTAAGATCAGACTGCTTAAGCAGCTAAAGCAAAAAAATTTAAGCATGAAATTATCCTTATAGTGAGACCTACTGCAAAAGTGTGGCTCATTGTAATGTAAATAATTATCATTTACTAATTCGGATAATTGAAATTGATTTTTAGTTATTTTAGAAATAATAGATTATTTAAATTGAAGTATTGAAAATAGCGAGGAGAGAAGACCTTTATGCCTCAAGCTGAGACATAAAGGTAAAACAAAGAATTAGAACTTTTTGAAGCTCTTGCCTTGACCAGCAGGTCGGCGTTGTTGTTGACCATTCCCGTTACCAAAACCAGAATTGTTTTGTGGTTGCTGTGGGCTGTCGCTGTCACGACGCTGTTGACGGAGGAAACCACCACGACGTGCTGACATTGGTTTTTCGGTCATACGTTCAGCACGACGCTTTGCCATACCAAATAAGCCAGTACCTTGACGTGGTTTGAGTTCAACCAATTTCACCAAGTTGTCGATATCTTGTTTATCAAGCTCTGTCCAACGACCTGTACGTAATTCGCGAGGTAAGGTAATTGAACCATAGCGAGTACGTAACAGACGGCTCACTTTCAAACCTTGCGATTCAAACAAACGACGGACTTCACGGTTACGTCCTTCTTTCACCACAACTTGATACCAGCGGTTAATCCCTTCACCACCCAAGTCTGAGAAAGATTCAAATTTTGCAGGGCCGTCATCCAGTGTGACACCTTTCAGCAAAGTGTTGCGCATTTGAGGCGTCACTTCACCCATCACACGTACGGCATATTCACGTTCAATTTCATTTGAAGGGTGCATCAAACGGTTGGCAAGTTCACCATCGTTTGTGAATAGCAATAAGCCTGTACTGTTAATATCTAGACGACCGACCATAACCCAGCGGTCATTGGAAATTTGCGGTAAATTGTCAAATACAGTCGGGCGTTTTTCTGGATCGTTACGCGAACAGATTTCACCTTCTGGTTTGTAGTAAACCAAGACGCGGCGACGGATTTCATCTTCCACTTGAAACTGAACTTTACGTCCATCAATACGGAGTTCATCTGTCGGTTCAATACGCTCACCCACTTGGGCAATTTTACCATTCACACTTACACGACCAGCGGCAATGACTTCTTCCATATAACGGCGAGAACCCAAACCAATACGCGCTAAAACTTTCTGTAGTTTTTCACTCATGACAGCATAACCTTAGAATTAATCAATCAACAGTCCACCTATTCACGACTTTGCTGCTTGGGCATCAAGTGTCATGAAAGCTTCCTTGGCATCCTGCAGGGGAGGCAACTGGCTTAGCGAAGCTAAACCAAAAGCGTTTAAAAATTGGGGCGTTGTAATCAACAGCGCCGGTCGTCCAGGGAGTTCACGAAAACCAGATTCTTTAATCCAGTTAAAGTCAAATAATGTACGCAAAATCTGACTGTTATTGGTCACTCCGCGAATTTGTTCAATATCTGCGCGAGTCACAGGTTGGTGGTAGGCCACCACCGCCAGTGTTTCAAGCAGAGAGGGTGATAATCGTGTTGGTCGTTCAGGCCAAGTTTGAGTAATCACCTGTCGATATTTGGCACGGACTTGGAAACGAAAGCCCTGTGCAGTTTCAATCAGTTCAATCGAACGACCATGTTGTAATACAGCAAGTTGCTGTAAAAACTGTCGTAATTGTTGTTTAGTATATTGATCCTGAAATGCTTCTTTTAAGCGAGCGATGGAAACAGGTGCGTCGCTCGCGAAAATAATCGCTTCAAGTTGCATTAGCACTTCATGATGCAACTCATCAATCGACATGCTCATATTTTCAATGGTCATGCAGTTGCCCCTTGGATCGCAAGCGGTGCTTCAATGCCTGTAGCAACAATCTGGATTTTTTGTTGGCGTGTTAGCTCTAAAATCGCCATAAAGGTCACCACCATGCCCATTTTACCTTGGCTTGGTTTGAGTAGTGCTGAGAAGTCAAGGATTTCACCCGACTGAATTAACTGTTCAATATAAGCAATGCGTTCTTCGAGCAAAACAGGCTCTTGCTTCACCTGATGAATCACAGGTTCGGGGCGATTAAAGACACAAAATAAAGCATCTTTAAGTAAATCAGCGCTATAGCCTTCATAAACAGCCGTACTCTGACCTAAGTTGACATTGATATTAAAGGTGTCACGCTCAAGAATAGAAAACTGACCAAGCTGCTCGGCTGCTTTTTTAATCCGTAAATAGGTTTCTAAACGGTCAATCAGTTGTTGTTTCGGATCTTTTTCGAGTTCGATATGTTTTGGTTTTGGTAGTAACAGGCGAGATTTGAGATCTGCCAATAAGGCAGCCATCACCATGTAATCTGCGGTTAACTCAATATTCAGTGACTTCATTGCATCCATATATTGCAAGTATTGGCTAGCAATCGGAGCGATATCGAGTTGTAGCAGATCAAAGCCGTTTTTTTGAATCAGGTAAATTAAAAAGTCGAGTGGTCCCTCGAAGTGATCGAGTAAAATTTCGAAAGCAGAAGGAGGAATATATAAATCTTCAGGAATGGTCTCCTGCCATTCATCCAATACACGGATGTGTGGAGCAGATTCCATAACGGAGTGAAGCACTTGATTCATTACAATATTAGGCCACGCGAATTTTCAAAGGCATGAAGTTCTACAGCTTGAAAAAAAGCAGAAGAGAAATAAATTCCAATTCTGCTAAAGATGAATATTTTATGACATTCGCAGATCGAATGAAATGAAAATAAGCAATATTTCCGATAAAAATGATAAAAGGTTAAATCAGTCGCTATTCAAACATACTGACATCCCCGATACCTCGACGAATCACGACAGGCGAATCTCCAGATAAATCGACAATACTGGTTGTGGTGAGCGTACCAAAACCGCCATCAATAAACACATCAATGCGTTTACCGAGTTGCATTTCAATATCATACGGATCATCGAGAGGATCACTTTGATCGGGAAGGATGAGTGTACTGGTTAATAGCGGTTCACCAAGTTCCTTGAGTAACATTTGACAGATTGGGTTACTGGGAACACGTAAGCCAATGGTTTTTTTCTTTGGATGCATTAAACGGCGAGGGACTTCACTGGTCGCAGTCAAAATATAGGTGGTAATGGCTGGAGTATTGGCCTTGAGTAGACGATAAGTTGCATTATCGACTTTCGCAAAAGTCGCAATATCGGACAAATCACTGCAAATAATCGCGTACTGATGTTTATTGCCCAAGTTACGAATTTGTGCAATTCGTTCCATAGCACTTTTATTTCCGATTTGACAGCCAATCGCATAAGCGGCATCGGTTGGGTAGACGACAACATCGCCTGCACGAATTCGCTCAACCGCCTGTTGAATAAGTCGCGGTTGCGGATTTTCTGGATGAATTCGTAAGTGAAGCATGGTTGCTCTCCGAAGTGCTACGCTTGCTTATATTATGGAACGATTGCATATAAAGGTGCAATGTTGTTTGTTATTCAATGGATTTTTAATCTAACATTTCGCGACAAAACTCATCTGCATGTAAACTTTTGCCATTGCGTGTGTATAAACAGATACACGCAATAAAATGTGCGGCATCTCGTGGCAAACGTGCTTCACCAGAAAAATAGCGTTGTACCTGAGCATAGACATTGTCTTTAAACTGGCAACCATCTCCGCCATCACCCGTTAGATTATCGAGTGAAACCCGAAATTTCCGACCAAAGGCAACGGCAAATAACCATTCAATGGCTTGAGGGATGATTTCAACCTGTTCAAACAAGTTTTGTTGTTCTTGAGTGCGACCATCAGGCGCATACCAGTAACCTAAATCTGGCAGTAGCCGACGCTTTGCCCCTGCAATCGTCCAGTGACTGATCTCATGTAGCGCACTGTTAAAAAAACCGTGGGCAAACTGAATTTTGGCAGGACTATCTGGGGTTGCTGGAAAATATTCAGGTTCATCACCACCTTTGAATAAAATCACATTGTGGTGGGAAAACCACTGATTAAAGTGTAAGATGAGCCAGTCAACATGTTCAGTTTCTGTCTGTAAATTCGCCCATGCCAAACGTTGCACTTGGTCTGGTGAAATGTCAAAATGAACAGTTGAAAGTGTGCTAACAAGTGATTTTTTATTCACTTCTGTTTGCGGCTGCAACAGATGCATGACTGTGTTACCCAAAATGGTCTGTCTAAATAAGTACAAAATTGTATCTTAATCTTTGACAGAGTACTGATGAATTTGTAGAATTGCCGCCTTAATTATGTCAGCAAATACCTTTCCGGCACAGATTGAGCCGTTTAAATGGGCTGAACAAGGCTTTACATGGTCAGGTACCCTGCCATTGTCTCGCTTTGCTCGTATTGCCCGTGAAGCTGTTGGATCAATTGATGATCAATTGATTAACATAGACTGTAAGCTATCAATGGATGCGTATCATCGCATTGTATGGTTAGATGGTCACGTTGAAACGACTGTTCCAATGGAATGTCAGCGTTGTTTAGACGCGGTTAATATTGAACTCGTTTCAGATTTTCATCTAGCTCTAGTGGATGATGAGTCACTGATAGAGCGCTTGGATGAGGAAGCTGATTTCATCGTCTTAGGTGAAAGTGAAGCAACGACGAAAGGTAGCTATGATGCGCCTGCGACTGCTGATTTACTTTCTCTGATAGAAGATGAATTGTTATTGTTGATGCCTTTGTCTCCTAAGCATGATGCTTGTGAACATAAGCACCAACCTGCCATTGAAGAGCTTGTTGAAGAGAAGCGGGATAACCCGTTTGATGTTTTGGCAAGTTTGAAGGGTAAACTTAACTAATTTTTGTGTTATACTCTTGCGTATAAGACAATTGAATTTGTTCTGATCCATATTTTCGATTTGTAAGGAGCCATCATGGCCGTTCAGCAAAACCGTAAAAGTCGCTCTCGCCGTGACATGCGCCGTTCACATGACGCTTTAACTGAGAATGCATTAACTGTAGACCAAACTACTGGTGAGACTCATCGTCGTCACCACGTAACTAAAGACGGTTTATACCGTGGTCGCCAATTATTCGCTAAAGCATCTGCTGAATAATCGGTTTGCATTAAGCCTTGGGCTTAGTGAGAAAAAGGGAAGCGAAAGCTTCCCTTTTTTATTGAAGTAAATGTTGTATTTGGCAATTAAAAATCGTGAAATTTAATGTTAAATTGCAGAACCGAACTTCAATAGAAGACAAAAAAGGACTCTTATATGTCTGCTAAACGACTCGAGCAAGTGGTTCAAGCAACTAAAACTGCATTTGTGTTTCCTGGTCAAGGCTCACAGAAAGTCGGCATGCTCGCCGAAATCGCAGAGCAGTTTAGTGGTGTTCAAGACACTTTTGCAGAAGCTTCTGAGGCATTAGGTTTTGACTTGTGGCATATTGCTCAAACAGGTGAAGGTTTAGATCAAACAGAAAATACTCAACCTGTATTGTTAACAGCAAGTATTGCATTGTGGCGCACTTGGCTGGATTTAGGTGGTGTTGCACCTAAATATTTAGCAGGTCACTCATTGGGTGAATACAGCGCATTGGTTGCTGCTGAATCAATGACTTTGGCAGATGCTGTGAAATTGGTGAATTTGCGCGGTAAGTTGATGCAAAGTGCCGTTCCTCAAGGTGAGGGTGCAATGGCAGCAATTTTAGGCTTGGCAGATGATCAAGTTGTTGCACTTTGCCAACAAGCAAGTGCTGGTGCAACAGGTTCAGTTGAAGCGGCGAACTATAATTCTCAAGGTCAGGTTGTTATTGCGGGTACAACAGCGCTTGTACAAGCCGTGATGGCAGAAGCAAAAGCACAAAATGGCAAGGCAATTGCATTACCTGTATCTGTACCATCACATTGTTCTTTAATGAAACCTGCTGCTGAACAATTCGCACAGGCTTTGGAACAAACTGCCATTGAGCTACCCCGTATTCCTGTAATACAAAATGTAAATGCTCAGGCAGCAACAGATGTTGCAGCTGTGCGTCAAGCTTTAACTGCACAATTGTATCAGTCTGTGCAATGGACGAAGACCATGCAGTATCTACAAGATCAAGGCATTGGTTATATTGTTGAATGTGGTCCAGGTACAGTGCTGAGCAATTTGGCTAAACGTTTACCAAATATTGAAAAAACATTTGCGATTGACAGTAAAAGTCGCATTGAAGATGCCCTAAGTGCTGTTTTAGTGGCAGAAGGAAAAATTGTATGACACAAGAACGAAAAGTTGCATTAGTTACAGGCGCAAGTCGCGGTATTGGTGCTGCGATTGCGCAACAACTGATTCAAGACGGTTTTTTTGTGGTAGGTACAGCGACTTCTGAATCTGGCGCAGAGAAATTGACTCAGCAATTTGCAGACAACGGTACAGGTGCTGTACTTGATGTGCGTAATGCTGAAGCGATTGAGCAATTGGTTTCTGATATTGAGCAAAAGTATGGTTCAGTATTGGTATTGGTGAACAATGCGGGTATTACGCGTGATAACTTGTTACTACGCATGTCAGAAGATGACTGGGATGATATTTTAAATATTCATTTAAAAGCAGTTTATCGTTTATCTAAACGTGTATTGAAAGGTATGACTCGTGCACGTTTTGGTCGCATTATTAACATCAGTTCTGTAGTTGCACATTTTGCAAACCCAGGTCAGGCAAACTATTCTGCTGCTAAAGCAGGGATTGAAGCGTTCAGTCGCAGTCTGGCAAAAGAAATGGGTAGTCGTCAAATTACGGTGAACTGTGTAGCACCAGGCTTTATTGCAACTGAGATGACTGATCAGTTAAGTGAAGAAATTCGTAAGAAAATGAGTGAGCAAGTTGCACTTGGTCGTCTAGGCGAACCTCAAGACATCGCAAATGCGGTCAGCTTCCTTGCGAGTGATAAATCCAGTTACATTACAGGTAATGTATTACATGTAAATGGTGGGTTGTATATGGCTTAATCCTAAGCTATTAAACTTTTAAATTTTTTTATATTCAATTACACTAACGGCATTAAAAAACGCCACGAGCAATGAGGAGAATTCCTGTGAGCGATATCGAACAACGCGTTAAGCAAGCAGTCGCTGAACAATTAGGTTTACGTGCTGAAGAAATCAAAAACGAAGCATCTTTCACAGATGATTTGGGTGCGGATTCTTTAGACCTAGTTGAACTTGTTATGTCTTTCGAAAATGACTTCGACATCACGATTCCTGATGAAGATTCAAACGAAATCACAACTGTTCAATCAGCGATTGACTATGTAACTAAAAAACTTGGTTAATTAGTTACAGATGTGGAAAAGCCGCTTTTATAGCGTAATGCCAGTCAGTTAAGCAAAAAAAGATAAATTGCTGTAAAAATGAGTGTATGCAAATACACTCATTTTTTTATGAATTTATCACATCATTTAGATTTAACACGCCAACAAACATTACCCTCACT
>NZ_BKNN01000051.1 GCF_008993995.1 Acinetobacter brisouii | reverse complement strand
GATTTGGTTTTGATGTAAATCGAATTGAGTAGAAAGTTCAGCGAGTGTGTGGTCGCCTTTAATTGCTGCGAGAGCAACTTTAACTTTAAACTCTGCTGAATGATTACGACGTTTTCTTCGTGTCATGATTGACTCCAAAAACAAGCATTTTCCATGCTTATTGGGGAGTAGATTATCACTTATAGGCATGGTCTAAAATCCTAGACCCACATCAGTTCGATATTGCTGACCACCAAGCCACCACTAACATTAGGAACCCAGTAAGCAAATTCGAGCTGTTGTTGTGATTGCGCCATATTTTTATTCTCCTTGGGGAATCGATGTGGGTTAAGCCACATCTGCCTTGACTGGGGTTTTCACCGCTTTGTGCTGTAAGCGAGATTCTGCGGCTTGTAAATCAGGGACGGCTGCCGAAGGTAGAACTTCTTCCTGTTCGATTTGGCGGTTGATCCCAAGGTTTTGGTTGGCCTGTGCTGTTTTGGCTTTGACCACTTCCGCACGCTGACCTTTGGCAGGTGCCCACTCTAAAATTGGCAAGGCACGGGCAACCGCTAAGGTAATACGGTCACGCAAGGCTGCACTTTGAATGGTGTATTCAGGGGTGAAATCACGATCTGTGGCATACACGCCGATTGGCAAGGTTTGCGCTTGGAAGAAACTGAACAATGGACGCAACTGGTGTTCAAGTACCAAAGCATGACGGTCGCTACCGCCTGAAGCCGCCAACAAGACAGGCACATCCACCAAAGCAGTTTGTTCTACAAAATCAAAGAAATGTTTAAATAATCCTGTAAATGACGCACGATAAACAGGTGTCCCAACAATCAGTGCATCGGCGGCTTCTACCGCTGCCAAATCGTCTTGCACACGTTGTGGCAATTGATGACGGTAAATCGCCCCACCCAAAAGCTGCCCGATTTCACTGAATTTAATAAAATGCACATTGATCGGGGTTGCCTGACCGAGTTCACGAATGATTTCTTCAACCAGTGCTTCAGTTTTAGATGGATGATTTAATCCACCAGAAACAGCAACGATATTCAGTGGTTTTACAGTATTTAAAATTGTCGACATGAGAATATAAACCTAAATTAAAATATAAATCTGATGAGGTTTATTTATCCATATTTTCTTATGCAGGGTAAAATAATAAAAACAGGCAAATTTATCATTTTTCGATATATATCAATCGTCAATAAGCTTTGCATTTCAAATCTTTGTGCAACAAAGCCTCTTTAGAGCCATCTTAAAATAAAAAAAATCGCCAATTTATAACAATAACTTGGCTGCTTAGCAGATTTGCTGTTAATGAAATAATCTGCTGTGGTTATCTGTTTGACATAATAAGCATGTTCAATCAGAAATTTAAAATGATCTAAAATAGTGCTTCATTCAATAAAAATAATAAAGCATTGATGAATTTAACTTAGTTCGCCAGTATTCAGCATAAAAAAATACCCTGTATTTTACAGGGTAAGATCATTAAATTTTACTCAGTGTTCTGGACGCAAATGCCGAGGGCGGAAGCCTGAAAGCAGTAATCCGACTGCATAAGCAAGCGCACCAACCACACACAATCCACTTAACTCTGCAATCTTCATCCACGTTGCAGCATGACTGCTATAGAAATGTAAACCATATGCCAATGCCCCAATCATACACAAATTGGCAAAAGCATATTGCGCAAAGATTTTTTTCCAATGTGACCCAAAACGATAAATATTGCGCTTATGCAAGTAGTAATACAGCATGCCCGCGTTGACAAAGGCTGAACTTGAAGATGCAATCCCAAGTGCCATATGCTCTGCATTCCAGTGAATCATTTTAAAGAAGCTAATTAGGATCACGTTGATAATCGCATTGGCTGCGACTGCCATCAAACCGACGCGTACAGGCGTTTTGGTATCTTGTTGGGCATAAAAACCTGGGGCAAATACCTTAATCAACATAAAGGCCAAAACACCACCACTCATACATTGCAATGCCAATGCGGTCATGTGAGTATCTTCAGCGGTAAATTCACCACGTTGGAACAAGGTCTGAATGATCGGTGTCGACAACATAAATAGCGCAACACTGGCAGGTACGCCCACCATAATAATCACACGTGCTGCCCAGTCGATCATGCCACGGAAACGCTCAAGGTCTTGCTCCGCATGACGTGCCGACAACGATGGTAAAATCACCGTTCCAATTGCGACACCAATCAAGCCCAATGGCAACTCCGTCATCCGTTCGGCACTATACAACCAAGATACCGAACCACTCTGCATAAATGAAGCCCAAATGGTGTTCAACAATAAATTGATTTGTGTTACAGATACACCAAACAAGGCAGGCAGCATCAGTTTGAGAATGCGCTGTACGCCCTCATGTTGGAAGTCAATACGTGGTGGAATCAGCAGTTTTTTACGCCATAACTCAGGAATCTGGATCGCCAGTTGAATAAAGCCTGCCGCTAAAACCGCCCATCCCAAAGACATAATCGGGGTTTGCAAATATGGCGTCAGCCACCATGCCCCTGCAATCATTACCAGATTCAATAAAACAGGGGAAAATGCGGGACTAAAAAATGCACCGTAACTGTTTAAAATACTGCTAGCAAATGCTGTCAGCGACATAAACATCAAATACGGAATGGTCAAACGGAACATTTCAACCGCTTGAGCAAACTTGTCAGGATCATTATGGAACCCTGGGGCGTAGACATACACCACCGCAGGCGCAATGATCATCGCCAATACAGTAATCGATGACATCACCACCAATAAACAGCCAAATACCCGACTAATCAGGATTTGAACTTCGGCATGTAAACGTCCAGTTTTGTACTCGGTCAGAATCGGAATAAACGCTTGTGAAAATGCACCTTCAGCAAACAGTCGCCTGAAAAAATTGGGAATGCGAAATGCAACAACAAAGACGTCGAATTCTTTGCCTGCACCAAACACGTTCAGCAAGACCATGTCACGTACCAGCCCCAAAATACGGGACAACATGGTCATAGCACTCACGATAAAGGTCGACCGCCAAAGCGCCATCGCTTACACCTAAGTCAAATTGGAAGTGGCTATTTTAATGAAAAGCCCAAACAATTTCGTTATTAATTCTTCAATTTGTGTGATTTTCTTTGTGTAACAATTCACGAAAATCTGCCCAGTGGAAATGCTCACCTGGATCGGTTTTGCGTTGTGGGGCAATATCGGAATGCCCTGCAATATGCTGCTGAATTTTTGGATACGTGCGTTGTAATGCTGAGACCACTTGAACAAGTGACTGATATTGCTCAGCTTCAAAAGGCAAGTCATCACTGCCTTCGAGTTCGATGCCAATCGAGTAATCATTACACTCAGGCACACCCAAATAGCTGGAACGCCCCGCATGCCATGCCCGATCATTGAAGTTGACAAACTGGATCACTTCACCTGTTCTTAAAATCAGCAGATGGGCTGAAACCTGCATCCCCTCAATGGTTTGAAAATAGGGATGAGCATTCCAGTCCAAATGATTTTGGAAAAACTGCTGAATATAGCCCCCGCCAAATTGGGACGGCGGCAAACTGATATTGTGAATCACCACCAACTGAATCGAGGTATTGGCAGGGCGCTGATTAAAATTGGGAGAAGGTAATTGCTGCACACCTTGTAATACACCATCAATCACTGCAAATTTTGTCTGATTTGACATCTTCATTCCCATATCGAATCGCATCGCGACATTTTAACTGACTCAGACTGTTCTGTATGACTTTACAACTTTAATCTGAAGAGAAATCTGTTCTTTTTACTTTTGCCTAGAGGTTGATTAACATAGCAACAGTTTCTTTCTCTGTAGATTGTCATGGATCAATATTCACCACTCAAAGGCAAAACTGGAGTCAAGCGCATTATCAATGCCGCGGGATATTCAATCGCAGGGTTTAAATCAGCCTTTCGCTATGAGGCAGCATTTCGCCAGATTGTCCTACTGAATATTGTATTATTGCCCATCAATTTATGGCTCAATCTCAGTAAGTTAGAACATATTGTGCTGATCTTGGTCGGCATGCTCGGTTTGATTGTGGAGTTATTTAACTCGGCGATTGAAGCCGTGGTCGATCGTATTTCACTGGAACGCCATCCGCTTGCTAAAAATGCCAAAGATATGGGCAGTGCAGCACAATTTGTCGCTTTAAGTATGATGGCGATTACATGGGCAGGAATTTTGCTCTTTAAATAAAAAAAGACTCCAAATGGAGTCTTTTCTTATAATGTTGTTTACCAGCCTAGCGCTTCTTGCTGCTTTTTGATGAGTGCTTGAATGCCCTGCTCTGCCATTTCTAACATGGCATTACATTGGGTACGGGTAAATGGTTTGTCTTCAGCAGTACCTTGAATTTCGATGAATTCACCTGCTTGGGTCATCACTACATTCAAGTCAGTTTGACAGTTCGAGTCTTCTTCATAGCAAAGGTCAAGTAAAACTTCATCTTTGAAAATGCCCACTGAAATCGCAGCAACCAATCCTTTAAGTGGATCTTGTTTAATTTTCTTTTGAGCAAGTAACACATTCATTGCATCAATCAATGCAACTGCTGCACCTGTAATGGATGCAGTACGCGTACCGCCATCGGCTTGAATCACATCACAGTCAATCGTAATGGTATTTTCACCGAGTTTTTTTAAGTCAACCATGGCACGTAGGCTACGACCAATCAGACGTTGAATTTCTTGAGTACGCCCTGTTTGCTTGCCGCGTGCTGCTTCACGGTCAGAACGTGTATGGGTTGAACGAGGTAACATGCCATATTCAGCAGTCACCCAACCTTGACCTTGACCTTTCAAAAATCGCGGCACACTGTTATCAATACTTGCTGTGCAGAGTACTTTGGTATGACCAAACTCAACTAAAACTGAACCTTCAGCATAACGCGTGTAGTTACGCGTAATTTTAACATCGCGTAATTGGTCTAATGCTCGTTGGTCAATACGCATAATTTTTCCTTCGGTTTCAAGTCAGAAATTTCGCCTGAATTATAGCAGAATGGCAACTGAGTTTTGGAACTGCCCCCTATATTCAATTTCCACATTCAATCAAAATTATATTAATATATTGATTTTTAAATATTTTATTCAAAATATACATTGTATTTTCAGATGTAAATTTAATTTTCAGCAGCTTATTTTTATTTTCATGCAACATTTCATCAATCTCGACTATACACACGTCATTGAACTGTCATTACGTTTGAAATGCAAATTCACCATAAGATTGCATCAATAAAATTATTTTAATTTTCAATAGATTAAAAAATTAGATTAGAGCATATAATCTAAAAACTATATAACTATATGATTTATATTTAATAATTTCTATTTTTTTAGCAAAAACATACATTTTCTTTGATCGAGAACCGCTATAATACGTCGAGAAGTACAGAGATGAAAGATCGTAAGGATGGGCTTGCTATGTCAGTACGTGCTGAGCGCAAATTGCAAAGTCAGCAAGCAATTTTAGAACAGGTTTTAAAGCTGAGTTATGCAGGGCAATGCTTTAACAGCATTAGTCTACGTCAATTGGCACAGGCGGTTGGAATGGTACCCAGTGCTTTTTACCGCTACTTTCCCAACAAAGAACAACTGGCAGCTGAGCTCGTTGATCAGACATCGCTGATAATTAAAAGCCATCTGGTACAGATTGCAGAGCATGTGCAACACAAAAATAGTGACATTTTAGAAAAGCATCTCAACGTCTTTTGTCATCAAATTCAATTTAAAGCGGCTCACTGGCACTTTTTTATTGTCGAACGCTGGAACAGTAGTGCTTTTTTGCAAGATAAAATTCAGCAAGAAATCAAGTTTTTAGTCGATGACCTTGCTCAAGTTCTACACAAAAAATATGGCAGCCTATTACAGCATCAGCAACAATCTGAAGCCTTGGCGGCATTAAGTTTAGAATTACATTTTGCTTGGGTCATCAAGTGGTTACACAGTAAAAATCCAAATCAACAATATCAATTTCTCCAGTGCTTTATACAACAGTTACAGTTTATTCAGCTTCCCCAATAATCAAAAAAGCGTATGATTAAATACGCTTTTTTTTAGAACCAATCACAAGATTTATTTGCCGTGACGCTCTTTGTTCACCAAGTAACTGACCACTTCAGTCACTTTGCCATCTTCACCTTGTACAACATATTTACCGTTCACGACCACTGCAGGTACACCCGTTAGCTGATATTGTGCAGCGAGTTGGTTCGACTGCATCACTTTGGCACTGACTGCAAATGAACTATAAGCTGCATTAAATTTTGCCGCAGGCACGCCATATTTTGTAAAGAATTGAGCCGCTGAAGCTTGGTCAAAAATTTGTTGGTTTTTCAGGTGAATCGCATCAAACAAAGCCAAGTGAGTGCGTTTGCGTACACCCAATTGCTCAGAAGCATAATACGTCCGTGCACCCGATTCCCAAACAGGATTCATTGCTGCTGGAGAACGTACAAAGTTGACATCTTTCGGCATCTTTTTCAGCCATGTCTGCATGTAAGGTTCTAATTTAAAGCAGTGTGGGCAACCGTACCAAAAGAACTCACGAACCTCAATTTTCCCAGGAACATCAACCTTACCGGGGTTCTTCAAAATCGTATAATCTTTTCCTGCAACAAAATCTGCCGCCATAGCGTTGGCTGAAAACGCCATAACTGTTGCAGCTAAGCCATTGATAATGAATTTTTTCATGGATTGATGTTTCCTTATATAAGATTTTGACTAGCTTAGCCGCTAACTATAAAACATCTATGCAAAAAACGTTTTGTTTCTGTCAACTTTTTTACAGCTTTTATCGCTTTTTTTCCAAGACGCGCTACACTAGCAACGAAAACAAATCTTTTAAAAATGAAGCACTGTACTGAGGTGAAGGTCATGGCACAGCTGAATGTTGATCCACAAGAAATTGCAAAATTCGAAGCTCTCGCAGCCAAATGGTGGGATCAGCATTCCGAATTCAAACCCTTACATCAGATTAACCCGCTACGCTTAAACTGGATTGATGAACTGTCTGGCGGTGTACGTGGCAAAAAAATCCTCGATGTCGGCTGTGGTGGTGGCATCTTGGCAGAAAGCATGGCACGTCGCGGTGCGGCTGAAGTGCTCGGCATTGATATGGGCGAAGCACCGCTTGCCGTGGCACGTTTACATGCCGAACAAGAGCAGGTTGCCAATATCCAATATCGTCAGATTCCTGTTGAACAACTCGCAGAAGAACAAACAGGTCAATACGATATCGTCACCTGTATGGAAATGCTGGAACATGTTCCTGATCCTGCCTCAATTATTCAAGCGTGCCAGAAACTGGTTAAGCCGAATGGTCATGTGTTTTTCTCGACCATTAACCGTAACCCAAAATCGTATCTGTTTGCCATTATTGGGGCAGAATATCTACTGCGTATGCTACCAAAAGGCACACATGATTATCACAAATTCATTCGTCCTTCTGAACTGGCAACTGACATTGAAGCTGCAGGCTTAAAGTTAAAACAAATGACAGGGTTACATTACAACCCACTGACTAAACACTACTGGCTTGCACCCAATGTTGATGTGAACTACATGGTCTATACACAAAATTTGGGTTAAAACATGAAAGCCGTTCTCTTTGATCTCGATGGTACGCTGATCGATACCGCAGCAGATTTTATTCGTATCATTCAAGATATGTGCCGTGAACAACAGCGCCCTGTAGTCGATGCCGACACCATTCGTAGTCAGGTGTCTGAAGGCGCACGTGCCATGGTGAAACTGGTCTATCCTGAACTGGCGATTGACGATGCGACTTTCTTGGCACATCGCCAAGATTTTCTCGATCGTTATGGTCAGCAGATTGTGGTGGAAACTGATCTGTTTGAAGGCATGTATCCTCTACTCCACATGCTTGAACAGCACCAAATTCCGTGGGGCATTGTCACCAACAAGCCACGTAATTTGAGTGAGTCATTGCTAGAGGCACTGAATTTGCAACAACGTTGCTCGGTTTTGGTCTGCCCTGACGATGTCACCCACGCCAAACCACATCCTGAACCGATGTTTTTAGCGGCCAAACAGCTTGAGATCGACCCGCAGCAGATTATCTATGTGGGGGATCATCCGCGTGATATCGAGGCAGGTCGAAATGCCGACATGTATACCATTTTGGCTGCCTATGGCTATTTACCAGAACAGCATCGTGATGATTTACAGGCTTGGCAAGCCGACTGCATTATTGACACGGTACAACAGTTACACCACGTATTACAGCAGCAATTGGCAATCTAAAATAAACATCAATCACAAATGGAGGTTTCATAATGAAATATTCAGAATATCGACCTCGAACTGACTTATTAAAAGACAAAATAATTTTAATCACAGGTGCAGGCGATGGCATTGGGCGCGCAGCAGCCATCAGTTATGCGCTACATGGTGCAACGGTCGTCTTGCATGGACGCACCCTCAATAAACTTGAAGTCATTTATGATGAAATTGAAAGTTTGGGCGCACCACAGCCCGCCATTTTACCTTTACAGCTCTCCACAGCCTCTAGCCGTGAATATGAACATTTGGTCGATACCTTAGACCGTCAGTTTGGTCGCCTTGATGGTATTCTACACAATGCAGGCGTCTTAGGTGAACGCGTAGAATTGGCAGATTATTCTGTGGATGTCTGGGATGAAGTGATGGCGGTCAATTTACGTGCACCTTTTGTCCTCACTCAGGAACTGCTGCCTTTACTGGAAAAATCTGAAAATGCTTCTGTCATTTTTGCATCTTCAGGCGTTGGCCGAGAAGCTCGTGCACTTTGGGGGGCATATTCGATCTCAAAAATTGCAGTTGAAGCGATGAATAAAATTTTTGCCAGTGAAAACAGCTTAGCCAATGTGCGCTATAACTGTATTAATCCGGGGGCAACCCGTACAGCAATGCGTGCTAGAGCTTTTCCTCAGGAAGATCCTCTGAGCTTACCGACACCTGAAAGTATTATGCCAGCGTATCTTTATTTAATGGGTGAAGATAGTCTTGGAATGAATGGGCAAAGTATTAATGCTCAAGACTAATTTTACCAAATGATCAATTTATATTGATATCACCAAACTTGAGCAAGTTAAACAAAAAATCAGTATCTTTAAAATTAAGGTGCTGATTTTTTAGCTTATAATCAAAAGAAAATTTGCATAAGAATCTTGAATATAGTCCATTTTGAACGTTTTTTAAAACAATCATGTCATGATCTTCACAGTTTCTCTGCATTTTTTTTATACAGTAGTACAGCCACACTTGGCATAACATGCAATACATTGAGGACGCGAAATGAAACAGAGTTTAACAGCGATGGCACTATGCTTAACTGTTTGGCTAAGTATTCCTGTTGCTTTTGCAGCCCCTCATGGTGGAGGAGGTGGCAACTTTGGTGGTCGCGGAGCAAATAGCTTCAGTAACAACGAGGGTGGTTTCTTTAATCGGGCTGATAATGATGGATTTTCACTACAAGACTTACAAGAGCGTCGTCGTGCCCGTGAAGAACGTGGCTTTCAACGCCTGAAACAACTAAAATGGCAAACAGGCTATACCATGCCACAGCACTACCGTAGTGACCGTTACAAAGTTGATTATAATTATTATCAGCTACCTCGTCCTAAGCATGGACAGCAGTGGTATAAAGTCAACAGTGACTATTTATTGATTAATGATGACAATATCATTCTTCAGGTGCGTTAAAAAAAGCTCCCGAAGGAGCTTTTTTCTTACATGATTTTAATACCTTGTTGCCCTGCTGGCGTCACTTTGAAAATTTCAACTTCAAAAGTGATGTTCTTGCCCGCAAGTGGATGGTTAAAATCAATTTCCGTAATATCTTCATTGACCGATTTCACCACACCAAACAAACTGGTTTTCGCTTTGTCTTCAAATTCGATCATGTGTCCAATCACTGGAGGCTGTTCAAATTTAACCGTATCAAAGCGCTGAACATTTTCAGGGTTCCAAGGGCCAAAAGCATCCTCAGGGGGTAAATGCACAGTACGGCGATCGCCTGCACGTAAACCAAACAATGCTTTTTCAAAGCCTGGTAACAAGTTACCATCGCCAATCACCAAACTGACAGGTTCTTCACGGCTACGGGTATTGTCAATTTCTACACCATTTTCAATGGTGACTGAAAAGTGCAAATCAACTTTTGAACCTTCGCTCACGCGTATTTCTTCAGTAGGATTAATAATTTCAACCATCTTAACTTTTCACACCTGCTTTACGCTGCTTTTCCAAAAAGAACGTGTCGATGAGCAACAAAATCGTTCCCAAGGTAATCGCACTATCGGCTATGTTAAACGCAGGGAAGTTGTGATTTTGATAATACACATGGATAAAATCAACAACATAACCCAAAGTTACCCGATCAATTAAGTTACCGAGCGCACCACCTAAAATCAGGGCAATCGCAGCGGGTAAAACCTTCATGGATTTCGGCATTCTCATCAGCCAAAATACAAAAATCAAAGACACGAGCCCAGCCAGTCCCATAAACAAATAGCGCTGCCAGCCGCCTGCATCGGACAAGAAGCTAAAGGCTGCGCCATAGTTATGTAGCAATGTCCAGTTTAAAAATGGCATTACATGGACAGGTTGCGCATATACCAAGTCTGTGCTGGCAATGTGTTTGGTCCATTGATCCAGCCCGATGGCGAGGGCGGACAACCCAAGCCACAGGATATTATGCGCGTGAAATACTAAACCCTTGTTTTGAGGATTAGGCATACTTTCTCTCTTCGCCAGAACCGGCAACATTCACAATACAACGAGAACATAAACCAGGATGCGCTGCATGTGTATTGACATCTGGTAAAACATGCCAGCAACGTGCACATTTTTCAC
This sequence comes from Acinetobacter brisouii, assembly GCF_008993995.1. Classification (GTDB taxonomy): domain Bacteria; phylum Pseudomonadota; class Gammaproteobacteria; order Pseudomonadales; family Moraxellaceae; genus Acinetobacter; species Acinetobacter brisouii_A. The sequence goes on along the minus strand of NZ_BKNN01000051.1, from coordinate 9,479 downwards.
CTTCCGCAGCAGACACCTGAACACGTAATCCGTCTAGCTCAGTTGCTTCGCCTTGTTCTGCAAATTCATGAACCGCCACTTGTGAAGTAATCAACACAAAACGCAGTTCATCACCCAGTTTGTTGAGGACTGCTGCAAGTTCAGGTTGCGCCCAAAGCTCAACTTTCGCTGACAAATTACTGCCGATGAGTTTAGCGTTACGCGCTACTTCAATCTGTTTATTTACTGCTGATTTTACTTGAATTAATGTTTGCCAATCTGCTTCAGAAAGTAAATTTGCTGTCACCGTTGGAATGTTATACCACTCAGTGGTAAACACATATTGTTCAGATTGTTCTGGAATCAACGGCCATGCTTCTTGTGCAGTAAAGCTCAAGATTGGGCTCATCCAGCGAACAAAGGCTTGTACCAAGTGATACAACGCAGTTTGTGCCGAATGGCGCGCTTGTGAATCGGCTTTGGTGGTGTACTGACGGTCTTTAATGATGTCGAGGTAGAAACCACCCAAGTCATTGATACAGAAGTTGGTCAAGGCACTACACACCACATGGAAGTTCATTTCGTCATAAGCTTGAGTAATGACTTTTTGAACTTCGTTCGCACGTTGCAAGATGTATTGATCGAGTGCAATCAATTCTTCAACAGGCAACAAATCTGTGCTTGGTTTGAAACCGTTTAAGTTCGCCAACAAGAAACGTAAGGTGTTACGAATACGGCGGTAGCTGTCGCTGACACGGCTAAAGATTTCTTTAGACGCTGCAATTTCATAACGGTAATCGCTCGATGCGACATATAAACGTAGACCATCGGCACCCAACTGCTTGATGATTTCTTCAAGTGGAATGTAGTTGCCTAGAGATTTAGACAATTTACGACCTTTTTCATCCACCGTGAAACCATGTGTCAATAACGCTTTATATGGTGCGCGGTTGTGGATTGCCATAGAGGTCAACAATGAAGACTGGAACCAGCCACGATGTTGGTCTGAACCTTCTAGGTACAAGTCCGCAGGGCTTTCCAACTCATCACGTTGCTCAAGTACCGCATAGTGCGTTGTACCCGAGTCAAACCAGACGTCTAGCGTGTCGCGTACAGGATTATATTGTTCTGCTTCATCACCCAAGAAGTCTTGAGCACCACGGTTAAACCATGCATCAATGCCTTCTTGTTCAATCAGCTTCGCCACATCTTCAATCAACTCAGGCGTACGTGGGTGCAACTCGTTGGTATCTTTATGCACAAAGAACGGGATTGGTACACCCCATGTACGTTGACGTGAGATACACCAGTCTGGACGACCTTCAATCATCGATTGAATACGGTTTTGACCCCAGTTCGGAACAAATTGAATGTCTTTTTCAATTGCATGCAATGCACCGTCACGTAAACCTTGTTGATCCATGCTGATGAACCATTGTGGCGTTGCACGGAAAATGATTGGTGTTTTGTGGCGCCAGCAGTGTGGGTAGCTGTGCTTAATTGGATTGTGCGCCCAAAGACGACCCGTTTCACCCAATGCTGCAATAATTTTTGGATTGGCTTTATAGATGTGCTCGCCTGCAAAAATCGGTGCAGTTGGCAAATACACCCCATTACCACCCACAGGATTATCCACTTTCAAGTTGTAGATCAAGCCCACTTTATAGTCGTCTACACCATGACCTGGTGCCGTATGTACTGCGCCTGTACCGCTATCAGCCGTGACGTGCTCACCCAAAATCACAGGCACTTGACGCTCTGCGATCAATGGATGTTGCAGTTGTAGGTTTTCCAGTTTCTCGCCAACAAAGTCAGCAAGCACCACAGGATTTTCTAACTTGTAACGCTCGCATGCAGACTCCACCAAGCTTTTTGCCAAGACAAGGTTTTGTGTACCACGATCGGTTTGTACCTGAACCAATTGGTATTCAATTTCAGCATGCAATGCCACCGCTTGGTTGGCAGGCAAAGTCCAAGGCGTTGTCGTCCAGATCACCAAATCGGTTGGATCTTGAACGTCTACGCCTAAACGCGCTGATAAATCTGCAAGATCAACCACAGAGAAACCAACGTCAATTGCGTCAGATTTTTTATCTTCATATTCAACTTCAGCTTCTGCCAATGCTGAACCACAGTCCAGACACCAGTTCACTGGTTTTAAACCGGGCTGAATGTGACCATTTTTCTGAATTGCACCCAAAGCACGCACGATATCGGCTTCTTGCTTGAAGTTCATGGTCAAATACGGATTGTCCCAATCACCCAGAATCCCCAGACGTTTGAAGTCATTACGCTGAATATCAATTTGCTCTAGCGCATATTCACGGCAGTGCTTACGGAAAGTTGCAGCATCGACTTTCTCGCCAACTTTACCCACTTTCTCTTCAACTTTCAGTTCAATTGGTAAACCGTGACAGTCCCAACCGGGTACATACGGTGCATCGAAGCCATCTAAAGTGCGGCTTTTGACAATAATATCTTTAAGAACTTTGTTGACCACGTGTCCAAGGTGAATCTGACCGTTGGCATACGGAGGGCCATCGTGAAGGACATATTTTTTCTTGCCTATACGCGAAGCACGAATCTGCTGATAAATGTTGTCGGCGTACCACTCTTCTAACCATTTTTGTTCACGTACTGCCAAATTTGCTTTCATTGCAAATTCAGTACCTGGCAGATTCAATGTGGCTTTATAATCCACTACATTTTCAGGTGTTTGCTTATCGCTCATGCAAGTTGCTTCCAGTTTTGTCTGCGCTCACGCCGACACGTTGTAACATCAAAATTAAAACTAAAATTTAAAAAGGGAATTCGTGGTGTTGCTCACGGAATGCGCGTAATTGTACAACATCATCCTGAATTCCTGCTTTGAGTGCTTCTAAAGAAGGATAATTCCGTTCACCATGCAAAAAGTGTAAGAATGTCACTCGCATTAATAAACCATACAGATTAGCAGAAACCTCAGGAAAATGTACTTCTAAACGCCATTGCGGGTGTTCCTGACGAATCGCAGGACGCGTGCCAACATGCCCTGCCCCAAACAGTGCTGTCGGTTGATAACCTTTAACACCGAGTTGCTCGGGTGAGTCTTGGCGGACTTTGGCATCTAGCGCAGTCGTTTCACAAAAGACATCTACTGCGTAAATCCCGTTAATACATGGACGATGGCGGTTTAAACGTACATTAATCGTTGGAAAATCAATGGTGCGCCCAATCTGATCGCCATATTGTACCCGTCCCGTAATGCTATACGGACGACCAAGCAGGCGCGCAGCCAAAGCCAGATCACCTTTTTGCAAGGTTTCACGAATACGGGTTGAGCTGACACGCTCGCCATCAAGTTCTACAGTATGTAGATTGGTGACACTAAACCCATACTGGCGTAAAAACTCGGCATTGCCCTGACGGTTTTTACCAAAATGAAAATCATCACCCAACACCAAATGCTGTGCATTGAGTTGTTGTTTTAAAAGTTCTGAAAATTGTTCAGCACTCAGACTACGAAAATGATTGTCAAACTTGGCAATCACCACATAATCCACACCCAACTCACTGAGATATTCAACTTTTTCACGCAGCGACATAATGCGTGGCGGTGCTTGATAACCTTTAAAGAACTCTAAAGGTTGCGGTTCAAAAATCATCACGGCAGTTTTCAATTGCTCGGCTTGCGCTGCTTGTTTAAGCTGAGCAATCATCGACTGATGCCCAAGATGCACACCATCAAAGTTGCCAATCGTCACGGCTGTCTTTGGCAAATCTAAATCGGCTGGCAAGGCATTCAAACGAAGTAGCTTCATGGCACTTTTAAAAATTGATGATTTCAAAGCCAACTATTGTGCCATATTCTGATCAATTCGTCTTGTGGTTGTTTTTATCAAATTTTAATGTTTAAAAACATATATTTAACAATAAAAAATCAATTTATTTCAAACCCATTCACCTTGCTGTCACTCTTACAGATCAACACAATTTGGTTATACTAAACACGCAACTTCATCCCCAAAGAGTAGATCATTTGAACACTTTGCATGACCATGCCCTGATCATGGCACTTCCGAGCGAATCTCAAGGTTATTTCGAAAATCATGGCATTACCGTGCACTATAGTGGTATTGGTAAGGTCAATGCAGCGTTTAAAGCCTATGACGTGATTCAGCGTACAGGCTGCAAAACCCTGATCAACTTTGGTACGGCAGGCAGTTCAAGTTTTCCACGACATGCGTTGGTTGAGATCGGGCAATTTGTACAACGCGATATGGATGTCTCTCCGCTTGGCTTTCCTGTCGGAACTACGCCAATGGATGACGAGCATCCCGCAGAAATTGATCTTGAGTGCTATTTTCTTGAACTTCCTCATGCCGTGTGTGGTACAGGGGATTCATTTGAAACAGGTTTGCCCAAAGTGCAATGTCAGGTGGTCGACATGGAAGGCTATGCACTGGCAAAAGTCTGTAAAAAGCTCGGTGTGCGCCTGATTTCAGTCAAATATATTACCGATGGTGCAGATGATAGCGCACATCTCGACTGGCAAGACAATTTAAAAGTGGGGGCAGAAAAACTGTTACAGCTCTATCAACAGCATTTTTAAAGCAATAACACCAGTGTTATTCTTGCACTGGTGGCGTCATGCTGCCATGTAACAACATCGCAATGGTATGTTGAATTGCACGTTGATGAAAACTACGATTGCGCAAGGTTTTGCCTAAAATCGCAGAAAACTGAGCATCAAAATCAGCATAACTTTGCGTAATTGACCATAAATTCAAAATAAACAGCTCAGGGTCAATATGTGCAGCCATTTTCCCTTCAGCTTGCCATTGCTGTAAAACTTTGAGTTTACGCTTAACGTGTTTCTTAATCGAACCTTTCAGTACCGTTTGAATATACGGTGCGCCCTGAATAATTTCTAAGGCAAACAGTTTAGAGGCTTTCGGATGGGTTTTAGAAAATTCAATCTTTTGCGTAATATACTGCGTTAAAATATCTTCAGGCTCTAAACCTGATTCAAACAGTTGCAAAGGTTCAATCCATTTCTGAAGAACTGACATCAACACTTCAATATACAGCGCTTCTTTATTTTCATAATAATAGAAAATATTTGACTTATGCATGTGTGCCAACTGGGCAATTTCATCCAAACTCGCCCCATTAAAGCCGTACACAGAAAAGACATCTAAGGCAGCATTTAAAAGTTGATTACGTTTTTGCGTACTTTTCTTTAGTTCCATTGCCAACACAATTTCAGAGAAATGATTTTGATTGTAGAGCAATTCTGTGACTTTGTGCACTCATCTTGTCAATAAAAATACTAATCCATAAAAATAAAATGGGTTTTAAAAACAGCATCGAAATTTCAGATTATCTTTTTAAATACCAAGGAATTACGCTGATAGTTATATAACGCTTGTCGAGCATTTGGTAAATCATCGACTGTTGCATGACTAAAACCATGCTCCAAGAACCAATGTGCCGTCCGCGTGGTCAATACAAAGAGCTGCTGAATCCCCAAAGTTCGGGCTTTTTCTTCCAAAAAGTTTAAAATCTGGCTACCACGATTAGACTTGCGATAGCTTGGATGCACTGCAACACAGGCAATTTCAGCCGATGCAATTTCATTTTCAGTCGTTGGAATCGGATATAAAGCGGCACAAGCCAAAATCGTTCCATCGCGCTCAATCACCGCAAATTGATCAATCTCGGTTTCCAAACGCTCACGTGAGCGATAGACCAAAATCCCCTGTTCTTCGAGCGGACGCAGCAAGTTAATTAAACCACCGACATCCTGAATATTCGCCATGCGCACTTCTTCATAATGTGCGTCCGTGACCATGGTGCCAATCCCGTCACGGGTAAACAATTCCTGAATCAAAGCACCATCATGCGCATACGGTAAAACATGCACCCGCTGCACACCATTCAGGGCTGCATCTTTTGCCCCTTGTAAGTACAACGCCATTTGACTTTGGCTTTGCTGAGATTGAGCAATATATTGATCGAGCTGATGCGGTGCAATTTCACGCTGTAACTGCCCTTGCGGATTGAGTACCCCACGTTGATTACCCAAGAAAATTAACTTGTCTGCTTTGAGGGCAATGGCAGTTTTGGTGGCGACTTCTTCTGCCAGCAAGTTGAAGACTTCACCTGTAGTTGAATAGCCCACAGGCCCGAGCAAAATAATATTATGACGTTCCAGCAAACGCGTCATGGCATCGACATCCACTGCACGAACTTCACCTGTCAGCTGAAAATCAATACCATTACGGATCCCATAAGGCTTAGCCGTAATCAGATTGCCCGAAACGACATCAATCCGTGCGCCAAACATGGGTGAATTGGCAAGTCCCATCGACAAAAGTGCTTCGATCTGCATACGCACAGCACCGACTGCCTGCATCACACAAGGCAATGCTTCACGAGTTGTGACACGACGTGACTGCTCAAAAGGCGTTTCAAGCTGCTGAATGTGCAGTTGGGCATTAATTTGTGGACGTGCGCCATAAACCAAAACCAAGCGAATGCCGAGGGAATGCAGTAACGCAATATCATGAATAATATATTGAAAATTTTCATGCTGGATGGCTTCACCATCAAACATCACCACAAAGGTTTTATTACGATGCGCATTAATATAAGGTGCGGAATGACGAAACCAGTGCAAATAATCCTGCGTATTTTGATGAACAATCGCAGTGGAATCTTGTATTTTTTGCATGCTGATCTCGGCTAATGGCATATCTTCAATATTCTAAACAAAAAACCAAGAAGAAACAGTGCTTAGAGCCTTTGCATTTTGCAGAATTCAAAGCAATTCTGGTGTAATGATTACAGCCTTGTCAGCAATCTCTTACAATGCTTACCGCCATTCGCGGCTATGGCAACATTCATTTTTTTCTTAAGATAGAGTCATACAGAAACAGGACGTTTCTTATTAAAAGAATAAAAAATCTAGGTATGGAAACCTTATGGTATGACAGGAGTTGTACCCTCGGTGAAGAATCAAAAAAAGCCTCAACAGGATGTTGAGGCTTTTTTTGCTTTATACCTGAGCTTTTTGCAATGTTTGCACACGCATATATAAGCGGATCACCCAAAAGACACCACCTAAAATACAACCGATCGCAATCGTTTCTAATAAACTTGGCAATCGCCCTGCAAAAATATAAGAATAACTACACGCAAACAATGTCTCAAACACCATCAGTTGCCCCCCCAAACTAATTGGCAAACGTCTGGTTGAAGCACTCCATAAAGCATTTGCGATCCAAGAGCCCGCAATTGCCAAAAATACGCTGACCATTGCAAAAGTCATCCACTGCTCTAGACTTTGCTGTAAAAACCACGTTTTCGGTATCAGAATCACCGTGAATATTCCCGCAGGTAAAGCGATTAATCCCGTCATGATGCCCATTAAACTCGACCATTCACGACTGTTAAAGGCACTTTCTTTCAAATAACGTGCATTATGAATCGCAAACCATGACCAACTCCCGACTGCAACAACAACACATGCCATTCCAAAAATTCGTTGCCCAGTGCTCGAATGTACACCTAAAAATACATCAGGAATAAAGTTAATCAAAATCAAGCCAAATGCCACAATACAAAGCGGTAACTTGAGTTGTGAAAAGGGTAGACTCGACTGTTCACCTCGTCCTAAAAAGGCAATTGATACAGGCATTAAGCCATTAATCAATGATGTCATGGTAATTCCTGCGAACTGTACGGCCGTACCAATACAGGCAAAATATAAAATGTTGCCTGCAATCGACAACTGAATTAGTTTATAAATATCGGCTTTATCTAATTTTTTAATCAATTGTTTTAAAGTAGGTAATGCCACAAGCAATGAAATTAGCCCATATAAAACAAAACGCACACTACTAATCAGAATGGGATTAAATTCAGGAATAAACCAAGGAGCAACAATCGTACCTCCCCACAAAGCACAGGCTAAAATTGCGAAAATAATGCCTTGGCGCATACTGATTTTCCCTAAAAATAAAACAGCAGCATAAAGAGATCACAGTAAAAAGACTAAAGATCATTTAGAATTGATCTATTCCATAGAGGAATAGCGATGGTAAAAAATATGAGTCCCTACATTAAAAAATTACCCCCTCTTGAAACCTTGATTGCCTTTGAATCTGTCGGGAGGCACGGGAGCTTTACCCAAGCAGCAACTGAACTGTATCTGACTCAAAGTGCTGTCAGCAAACAGATTCGACAGCTTGAAGATTCTTTAAAAATTCAACTCTTTGAACGTAAACCTCGTGGTGTGGTATTAACCCCTGCAGGCGAAGAATTACATCAAACAACTCAGCAAATATTTGAGAAATTACAACATAGAATCATTCGATTACAGACAATTCATCAATCCAATAGTGTCACCATTCTTGCAACACATGCACTGACCCAATTTTGGTTATTTCCAAAATTGGTCGAATTTCATAAGGCTTATCCCAACATTACCGTACATGTCGATGCGATCAATACTATGGATGAGTCGAGCTTTACCCAATATGATCTTGGTATTTTATATGGTGCAGGGCATTGGTCATCTTTACATAGCCAGCGCCTGATCCCAGAAGTCATTTATCCTGTTGCTCATCCTGATATTGATATTTCACAAATTCATAGCTTATGGGACTTAGCAAAAATTCCATTGGTTCAAATTAATGCCAGCGCATGGGATTGTTTAGACTGGAAAGACTGGTTCCAACACTTTGATATGTCCTATCAAACTGCCTCAGGTAGCCCAACCTTTAATCAATTAACATTGGCTTTTCATGCAGTACAGCAAGGAATGGGCATAGGATTAGCATGGAGCTTTATGGCAGATGAATTGGTACATACAGGGAAGCTTCAACAGGTTACGCAGTTTAAATGCTGTACAGGAAATGGAGAATTTTTAGTCTATGAAAAGCATCGAAAACTCAGTGAAACAGCACAAATCTTCCATGACTGGCTCATAAACTCAACTTGATCTCTATTTTTCCATATGTTCTTTTTATTTCCCGCAAAGAAAAGCCCCCCGACCTCTTTAGAGATTGGGGGGCTTCGAATAATGAGCTGGCGATGACTTACTCTCACATGGGTAACCCCACACTACCATCAGCGCTAAGAGGTTTCACTTCTGAGTTCGGGAAGGGATCAGGTGGTTCACTCTTGCTATTGTCGCCAGCACAACTGTTTATGGACTTGTTCAGGTTTTATGCTCAGATCATTTGATCTTGTTGCTACCCTACTTGGTACCAAATGAGTTATTAACGGATTGGTTAACTGAGTCGAATTTTATGTTCTAGCATTGACTAAATCAAGTTCTTTGTTTCAGATCAGGTTTAACTGATCTTTTATGAATCGATTTAAGCTTTATATACAACTGCTTGGGTGTTGTATAGTCAAGCCTCACGAGCAATTAGTATTGGTCAGCTTCATACGTCACCGTACTTCCACACCCAACCTATCAACGTCCTAGTCTCGAACGGCTCTTTAGAGGA
>NZ_BKNN01000050.1 GCF_008993995.1 Acinetobacter brisouii | reverse complement strand
TAAATCCTATAGAACAGATGTGGGCATGGGTTAAACGTAAGCGTAAAGAATGGTTGATCGACTCAGTCGATGAGTTATTTCGAGTTTTTTTCGAATCTTGTATGAATAATAAAGTAGTTTGACTATATTTTACACAAAACTTTTAAAATCAGTCAGTTGCAAATTTTTTGTGCAACAAAGCCGTTTTCATAGAAAATCTCCTTAAATCAAGATTATTCGATTTTCTACTTTTAAACTCAATTATTTTTTAGGAGAATTGACATTCTTAGAACTACGAATTCGCCAAACTCCTAAAAACAAGAAAGCACTACCGGACCCTAACAAATAAATTAATTTAGGCAAAACAATTGAAGTTTTAACGCCCATTTGATTTAACTGTATAAACAGTTGAATAGCTTGAGTTGAAGGAAATATATTGGCAAAATATTGCATCCAAAGTGGCATAGCTGCATGTGGCCAAGCCGCTCCTGATAGCATAAACAATGGAATAGAAGTAAAAACTAAAACTTGTCCAGCACGTTCAGGCATATCAAAATAACTGGCGATTAAAAAGCTCAAGCCAATTACACTACCAATATAAATAGGAACAGCGAATAGCATTCCCTCAAAATTACCTCCACGAGGATAATCATAGAGCCAGAAAGTAAAACCGAATAAATAAAAGCACCCTAAACACCCTATACTTAAAATAGCAGTGAATATTCCAAATACTTCAGTTTTTCTCGGGTGCCAGCCACATTCCCTATAAGTTGCTATAAGCATACTTAAACCCAAAAGAATGGTTTGATGAATGATTAGAGGAGCAATTGCAGGAAAAATATAACTACCATATCCTGAAGTTGTATTAAATAATGGAATTTGATGGACAGATAGAACAGGAGAAAAATCTGAAATTTCTCTAAACCTTTCAGTTTGTGTGATTAGCACACTTTCAATTGACTGTGCCAAACCCAAGCCTATTTGCTTCGTTTTTAGAAAGTTAGCAGCACTTAAATATAGACCAACTCCACCAACATCACCGCGCAGAATACTATTTGATAAGTTATTTGGTAACAATAAAATACCATCTACCTGTTGTTGTTTAATCAAGCTTTCGGCTTCAGCAAAGTTTCCTGTGATGGTTTTAATTCTAACATTCGGACTTTTACCCACCTCCTGTATAATCTGCTGAGTGAGAGGACTACGTTCTTCATCTACAATTACAATAGGTAAAAATTCAGCATGTTGTGCTTTATATGCGGTAGGATAAAAGAAACTATATAAAAATACAGATAAAATAAGGGTGGTAAAAATCGCTGAATTTGCAAAAATATCTTTAAAAGTTTTAATATAATATTTAAAAAATAGTTTCATTTTTGCTCCATCTTAAGCCGATGTTTAAGCAGAAACAGCGCCAAAATAAAATACACTACCACATATAAGATTAAAATAAAAAATGACAGAAGAGAAGTCGAAAGCGGACTACCCACAACCCACTGCTGTGTTTGCAATTTTGCATAAGATGTATATGGAATAATATTGGCCCAAATTTGAGTAAATAATGGCGCATTATTTAAAGGTAAAGTCACACCTGCAAAACTTAGTGATGATCCACCATAAACAGCAATCAGACCAAAAGTTTTACTTAAGTTTTGAGTGGCTAAAACCATTGCACTGCTTATAAATGCATAGGCACAATACAATAAAACTTGTGCAAAAATAATCACCCAAAGCTGCCCTAGAACAAACCACCCCCGTACTTCAATCAGCCAGAACATCCATAGCCAAGTCCAGAAACTAAAAATAAAGACATAAATTAAATTTTTTGTTATTAAAGCACTCCATGCAGCCCCGCCCATTACCCAGGTAGCGGTGGTTTTAAATTTAAACTCTTGTCCAACAGAAAATGCAACACAACAGCAAAGTAATAAATGCAAAATTGCTGGGATCATATAAGGTTCTAAATAGAACTCATAATTCAAGTCTGGATTATATAAAGGTGAGATTTTTACGGTAGCAGTCGGTAATTCCAGCTCAGGTAAATGGTGAACTAAATAATGCTTTCCGATATAGTCTTGAATCCCCTCCAGACTACTCACAAACATTGCCGAAGAGATACTATTACCAACACTAAAATAGCTTTGATTAAAAAAAATACCAACTTGCGCATCTTCAGCGTGAACCAAACGTTGCTCTGCACCAGCAGGAATAACCACATAGCCCCATATTTTATTTTGGTTCAACTTTTGTTCTGCATCACTTAGATTTTGAGTAACAAGCTCAATATGTACCGTAGACTGATAGGCAAGATATTTTTTAATTTGATGACTAAGTTCGCTCTGATCTTGATCGACAACAGCAATTGATAAATGTTCAGGTTTGCCCTGATAAAACATACTACTGAATACGAGTATAATTACCAATGGCGCAAAGGTAACTAAACTCAAATCCCATTTGTGATTTATTAAATATTCTAACTCTCGAAAAAAACCCGCAAACATTAGTGTGCCTTATTTAATTTAAAGAGCACGCTCATACCTACTTTCAAATTAGGATTTGGCGTGGCAGGCACCAAATGTACTTTAAAACTACGAATATCATAACCGCCCGTTTGACGAGTCGTTTTAATGGTGGCAAATTCACCTTCTGCATCAATATTTTTGATATTAAACAGCATATACTGATCAATCGCAGGGACATAGCCTTGTAATTGTTTGAGCTGATAAAGATCTGCATATTGATCTTCACGAACAGTTAAACTTATCCAAACATCATTTTGAATAATACTCACCACAGGTACTCCCATAGCGATAAGTTCCGAAACTTTGCCATAGGTTTTAGAAACAACACCATCTACAGGGGCATTCAATTGAGTTTCTGCTTCTAATGCATTTGCTTCTGCCACTGCCGCTTTTGCAATTTTTACTTGTGCGTCTGCTGTGGATTTTTGTTCGGGCGTACTACCGCGTTTAGCACGTGCATACTGTTGATAAGCTGCTTCAGTCATCTGAGATGCTGAAGTGGCAGCTGCTTGAATTTCATCACGGCGTTGCCTAGAAATCACCCCTTCCCGAAATAAATTTGTACTCCGTTGAAAGGTCGTATTGGCTAATACTTCCTGTGCTTTCAAGGCTTGCCAGTTCGCATACAAGCTGTCAATGTTTTCTTGCTGAGAACCGCGTGTAGCAGTAGATTGAAGGGCCAGTGCTGACTGTAGACTTGCCAAAGCCTGTTGTTTTTTGGCTGAAACTTCAGGGCTCCAAAGTCGAACTAATCGCTGATTTTTTTTAACAACCTGCCCTTCTTGTACATAAAGCTCTTCAATACGACTCGGAACTTTGGTGCTCACATGTATTGTTTCCGCCTCCACACGCCCTTGAAGTTCAATTTCTTGAGGCTGATAACTTTTCCAAAGCCCAAAACCAATTAAACCGAGCAATAAAATCAGCACTATTATCGCAATTATTTTTAAATTTCTAGATTTTGTCGAATTAGGCTTTATGGCTTTCGCCTGATCTTTAGCGGTTTCTGAAGCGTCAACTGATTCACGCTCTAACGCCATATCATCATTTTCAACCTCATTATTCATTTGTTGCTGGATAACGGTTCGCTGTTCTGATGCTGAATTTGCTGTTGAGGATTGATTCTCTGACCGTTCAGACATTTTGTCTTCCTGATTCGACTGTTTCTGATCTAGATTCACTGCAATTATCTCATCATCATTAATTAATATAATGTGTGTTAGGTTGGGTCAGATATTCTGAGAATTGAGCAATCGAACCATGACTATGCAATAAAGTAGCCAGTGACATTACATATTTGTACGCATTTAATGCCATTTCTGCTTTTAAACCACTTAACATATTTTGTGCGTCAATAACTTGGTTAGCTGTGACCATATCTTCTTTAAATGATAGTTCTTGAATTCTTAAGTTTTCATGGGCAGCTTTTAAATTTTGCTGGAGCAAGATATCACTTTGTTGAGCACTAAGCATTTCACTATAAGATTTATATATTAGATTTTCAATCTCTTGCTTACTTCGTGCAGTCATCAACTCAGCCGCATAACGCTGTAACTCTGCAGCTTGAATACTTTTTTTATGATCTACACCTGAAAATAAATTGTAGCGAATAGCAACACCTACAATCCAGTGAGGGTTATCTTCTAGACCATACTCTCCAAAAGCAAAAACATTAGGTTTGGTCGCAGCGCTTTTAATTTTAACTTGAGCATTCGCCAGTTGAATGTCCTTTTGCATCTTGTGAATCAGTACTGATTGTTCAGGGTAGCTTTTTAATAATGTATTTAACGAAGTAGATGGCGTTTTATTCACAAATAAAGGCGTGCTTAAGTCCCTAATTTGACTATTTTGTAGTAGATTATTCAATTGAAATAAACTTGAACGATAATTTGCCTCGCTGTTTTGCAAACCACGTTCCGCATTATTCTTTGCCACTTCAAACTGCATGCGTTGACCTTTGCTAATAAAGCCCTGTTGTTCTAGTTTTAACGCATTTTGGTAATGTCCTTGTAAGGCTTTTAAATTATACTGACTGGCTGCTAAAAGCTGCTGCTGTAATTGACTATTGAAATATACCTGTATTAACTCAAAACGCTGTAAATCTTGCTGTTGCTGATCATTTAATTGTTGGCGGTCCGCATTAATTTTCGCCATTTCTTTAGTTGAACTGATTAAACCGCCTGTATAAAGCGGGATCACCATCGAAATAGTGGGTTGTACAACTTGATTATCTAAGTTGAGCTGATATGCATTCGGAATTAATCCGACACCGTCTTGAATACTTTGACCGATTTCATCTTTTATGACAGCGGTATTCGAACTTCCTCCTAACCATTGATCAACTTTTTGATTCACGTTATTGCTTAATGTCTGTTCTAAATTATTTTTTATTCCGCCGAGTGGTACTTCCAATTCTTGATGATAAGCATAAGCTCTTACATTTAACTCAACCCGAGGCAATCCCAACCCCTTTAGCGCAGTGGCTTCTAATTGTGAAGCCTGTTGCAACGCCTGACTAGCTTGGGTACTATATGAATTATGAAGAATATATTGCTCTGCTTGTGTATAGCTCAAAGTTTGGGCACAAGTAGCAGCATTATATAAAATGGTAATAGTCAGTAATATAAATTTAGATTGCTGTATAAAATGGTTCATACCCACTTTCAGTGGCTCCATTGATTGTTGTATGTTGCTAAGCGTAAGCACATGCAATTAACTCTGTATCTTTTAGCTTATATCAAACAATAATAAAAAATAGCTAGTGTTTCAAAAAGTAGGCTGAAAAAAACAGCTTGGCTTTGATAAAATAGTGAGATGTAAATAACATTTCAAAACCTATTTCATCAAACATCTTCACACACCACCTTAGACTTCTTTTTACGAGTCCACTTCATTTCACTCAAAATCACGCCAAATACCACACACAATCCACCAAGCAAAGCCATAATACCCAAACGCTCACCTGCTAAACGCCCAAATATCCCCGCCCACACAGGTTCCCCTGCATAAATAATCGCAGCTTGTGCAGAATCAACCGAACGCTGTGCCCAATTCATCGTGAGTTGGATCATCGCACTTGCCAAACCCATACCAATAGCCGTAAGGCATAATGTCCAGCTAAAAGCAGGAATATGTGTTTCTCCAAGCACAGGCATGCTGATAAAGGCACATAATGATGCAATTGCAAGCTGAATCACGGTGACACGCTGTGCATTGACCTTCCCCGCAAAATGCCCAATCCAAATAATTTCCATGGCAATTGCCACTGCACCAAATAAAGTCACAACTTGACCTGAATTTAACTGAATAGACGAAAAACCATTGCCTGTTAAAAGTACCAAGCCCACAAATGCCAATACTGCTGCACACCACATCATAGGTTTTGGATATTTTTTAAAAATCAGCAATTGTAAAATCGGAACCATCGGCACATACAACGCAGTTAAAAATGCCGATTCACTACTTGAAATCGTTTTTAAACCAATCGTTTGAGACCCATAGCCAATCGCAATCATTAAACCAATACCCGCTCCTGCGACCACATCCTGTCGAGTCACGCCTTTGAGCAATTTCCAAGACAATAACAACATGATACTTGCTGCTGCGGCAAAACGACAACCCACAAAAAACATCGGTGAACTTGCCGTCAGTGCATGTTGTACCACCAAAAAAGTCCCCCCCCAAACAATGGTGATGAGAATCAAGGATAACTGTGGCGCATAACGCTGTATGAATGATTTTGACATGACAGAATCTAGATTGTGCAATATATTGCACATCATATAAGTAATTCGGCTTTTGTGCAATATATTACACAACTGTGCTAAACTGCGCTCTTTCGCAGACAGCTCAACGGTAAAATGACATGACACAACAGGGAATTTTGGAATATGTCAGTGACAACCTGAAACGCTTACGCGAACAGCATCAATTCAGTCAGCAACAATTGGCTGACCTTGCCAGTGTCAGTCGACGTACCATCGCAGGTTTAGAGTCTGGAGAAATGAACATTAGCCTAACCAAACTGGCTGCAATCGCCAGTGTGTTAGATGTTTCTTTTGCTGAATTGGTCAGTTCACCAGTGGCAAAAAATCCACATATTCATCAAGTCAAAACATGGCAAAGTACCAATGGTAAAAGTTTTGCAGAACTCAACTGCTCTGCACCCGCACAGCAGCAAGTTGAGCTTTGGACATGGTCTTTGGCAAGTGGTGAAGCCTATGAAGCCGAAGCCGACCCACAAGGCTGGAGTGAATTATTATATGTAGTACACGGCACCCTAACGCTGACTTTAGACAAAGTACAACACCAACTCAGTGCAGGTTCATCCTTTGTTTATGCCAGTTCAGTTCCCTATCGCTATGCCAATTTAGGAACTGAACCGTTGCTCTTTACGCGTACTGTGGCTTATTGATTTGAAGGTGCTGAGATAAAATCAGGACGCTTCACCATTAAAAAGCAGAGAATACAACCGAGTAAGCCTAGACAGCCGCCCACCATACCAATTGACTGCAAGCCATAATGCAGACTAATGATACTACCGAGTAATGCTCCACCACCAATTCCGACATTATAGAGTCCTGAAAAGAGCGACATGGCAACATCCGTGGCATCGGATGCCAGTTGCAATACACGTGATTGTAAAGACAAGCCAAAACTCATAATGGCAATGCCCCATAACACGGTTAAGCCCATTAAACTCATGACATGAGATGCAAAGGGTAAAAGCAGCAACATAGAAATGCTAATACCCAAACTAGATGCCAGCACAAAAGTTCGTGGTAATTTTCGGCTAAAGCGGCTAAATAAAATCGAGGCTAAAATACCCGAACCGCCATAAATCAATAAAATTGCTGTGGTCTGAGTTGATTGAAAATGCGCAATATGTAGTGTAAAGGGTTCAATATAACTATAAGCCGTAAATTGTGCTGTAATCACCACAATCGTTGCCAAATACAGAAGTACCAATGCAGGACGCTTCATGAGTACAGGTAAGCTGCTCAATGAACCCGAATTTTGACTCGGTAATTTTGGCAGTGTTGTCGCCAGCACCAACATAGTTAATAGTGCCAAAGCTGCAATCAGTGCAAAGGTATTGCGCCAACCAAATAACTCACCCACCACGCGCCCAAAAGGAATTCCCAGCACCAATGCCAGCACGGTTCCTGTAGACAGTAAACCCAATGCCTGAACCCCTTTCCCAACAGGTGCAACCCGAACAGCGAGAGAGGCTGTAATGGACCAGAAAATGGCATGTGCAAATGCAATCCCAATTCGGCTGATCAGCAAAATCATAAAGTTACTGGCAATACTAGAAAGCAGATGGCTCATCATAAACAACAGAAAAATTGACAATAATAAAGCCTTACGCTCCATATTACGGGTAATCAGCATCATCGGTAGAGATGCTAAAGCCACAACCCAAGCATAAATGGTGAGCATAATACCGACTTCAGCAGCCTGCATATGAAAGCTATGTGCAATATCACTCAAGAGAGCAACAGGCACAAATTCAGTGGTATTAAAAATAAAAGCGGCTAAAGCGAGTGCAATAACACTAATCCAGCTTCCTTGCTGCGCTGGTTGTGTAGAGATAGACATAGAAATTGCTAAAATTTGAAGAATAAATGTGCAGGCTTATTATAGCGCCAAGTTAAAAATGGCATACCTGATTCAGTATCAAAAGTTGACTATTTTAGTTTGTTTTAACTCAATCACAACGAAAAAAGGCGCTAAATGCGCCTTTTAAGTTACTCAGGAATACTGCGTTGCGATACAGATCGAATCGCTTGTTTTAATTGCTCATAACCATGAATTGCGGGGAACTGGGGAAATTCTGCAATCACATTATCAGGTGCATCAAATAAGAAGCCATGATCTGCTTCACCCAACATGGTGGTATCATTATATGAATCGCCCGCAGCAATCACTCGAAAATTCAGACCATGTAATGCTTTGACAGCTTCACGCTTTTGATCAGGTTGGCGTAATTTATAATCTGTAATTAAACCATTTTCATCTGTTTCCAACTTATGACAAAAAATCGTTGGCCAGCCCAATTGCTGCATTAAAGGATGCGCAAATTCATAAAAAGTATCTGACAAAATAATCAGTTGAAAATGAGTACGCACCCATTCAACAAATTCTTTTGCACCAGGTAAAGGTCCCATATCCGCAATTACGGCCTGAATATCAGGTAAACCCAAACCATGTTGTTTTAAAATATTTAAGCGTTGGGTCATCAGCACGTCATAATCGGGAATATCACGTGTCGTGGCTTCTAATTCCTTAATCCCTGTTTTTTTAGCGAAATTAATCCAAATTTCTGGAACCAATACCCCTTCGAGATCAAGACAAACTATTTCCATGTGCACTCTCTGTGTCGTGAGTTGTTTAAAATTTGAGTATCATACCTGAAGATCGCATCAATGGAAGGATATTACTGAAATCGATTTTACTTATAAGTATTTACTTTTTCTTGATCGCTACATTTTATGCTTTACTTTACATCATTTTCACTTTATCTCTGTCTTATTAATGAGCCTCCAAGCTGACAGCCAGGAATAACCATGACCAACACCATTCCATCTATTGATCTTATTGATGCACTTGCTGCCGAATATACCCATAAATCACCAAGTGAAATTCTTGAGCTTGCTTTAAACCAACAAGGTGAAGTTGCCATTTCTTTTTCAGGTGCAGAAGATGTGGTGCTGATTGACATGGCCTATCGCCTGCGTAAGCCATTTCGTGTATTTAGCTTAGATACTGGACGCCTACACCCAGAAACTTACCAGTTCCTCGAAGCTGTTCGTAAATTTTATAAAATTGATATTGAAATCTGCTTCCCCGAATCTGAAGCAGTACAGAAACTGGTCACAGAAAAAGGCATGTTCAGTTTTTATCAAGATGATCACAAAGAATGCTGTGGCATTCGCAAAGTTCAGCCTCTTCGCAAAAAACTGGCAACGCTTGATGGCTGGATTACAGGTCAACGCAAAGACCAAAGCCCAGGTACACGAAATGAAATCCCTGTGATTCAAGCCGATGCTGGCTTCTCAGGTCCAAATAAACAACTGATTAAATACAATCCACTGGCAAACTGGTCAAGTGCCGATGTCTGGAACTATATCCGTATGATGGAAATTCCATACAATTCACTACATGAACGTGGCTTTATTTCAATTGGCTGTGAACCATGTACTCGCCCTGTGCTTCCCAACCAGCACGAACGCGAAGGTCGCTGGTGGTGGGAAGAAGCCACCCACAAAGAGTGTGGCTTACATGCAGGTAACTTAAAGTAATTTGTCGCAGTATTCCTTACATATTGACCACTGCTCTGCAGTGGTTTTTTTATTTATACTGTGTGTTCGGATGTATGACTAGTTTTTCAATCCGTAGTGTTTATACTTATAACAAAAGTCAGCAAAAATAGAATGACTATCAGTCATATACTGATATACACGCATAGGCAGTGAGGCACAAGGTAATGCGACCATTACACCCAATCGACTTTATTTTTTTATCTCTAGAGAAAAGACAGCAGCCTATGCATGTGGGAGGACTGTTCCTATTCCAAATTCCCAAAAACTCACCATCCACATTTATTCAGGATTTGGTTGCAGACATTCGCAACTCAAAATGCAAACCGATTGCGCCATTCAACAACAAAATTGATGGCTTATTTTGGGATGAAGATGAAGATTTTGATCTTGATCATCATTTTCGTCATATCGCACTGCCTCATCCAGGGCGTATTCGTGAGCTATTGGTTTATATTTCACAAGAACATGGTACTTTAATTGATCGTGCGAAACCCCTCTGGACATGCACCATCATTGAAGGAATTGAAGGCAATCGTTTTGCGATGTACTTTAAAATCCACCATGCCATGGTCGATGGTGTCGCCAGTATGCGCCTCATGGAAAAATCATTTGCCAAAGACCCAAATATTCATAGTATTGTGCCGCCATGGTGTATTGAAAAACGTCGCCCACCTCATGAAAAGAAAAATCCAATTCTTCGTCTGAGCGAGAAACTCAACCATTTAAAACAGCAAATGAATATTGTGCCAGGCATCTACCATGAACTGACCCAAGTTGTACATGACCGTCGCCATGACCCTGACTATGTTTCAAGCTTTCAAGCTCCTGCGAGCATTTTAAATCAAAGAGTAAGTGCCTCACGTCGCTTTGCAGCACAGTCTTTTAGCTTAAATCGTTTCCGACATATTGCTAAAGTTCTAGACATCACGCTCAATGATGTGATTTTATCGGTATGTTCAGGGGCGCTTCGGGAATACTTACTCAGTTTAAATAGCCTGCCCGAGAAACCACTCATTGCCATGGTACCCACCTCAATCCGTTCCGATGACTCAGATACCAGCAACCGTATCACCATGATTCTTGCCAATTTAGCAACGCATATCAGTGATCCAATTGAACGTGCAAAAATCATTTCTCGCAGTGTAAGCCGCTCCAAAGCTCGCTTCAAACGCATGACCCAAGAGCAAATTTTGGGCTATAGTGCTTTTGTTTACGCTGCAGCAGGGTTAAATATCATCTCAGGTTTAAGACCTAAGCATCAGGCATTTAACTTGGTGATTTCCAACGTTCCCGGCCCACGTGAGCCATTGTATTGGAATGGTGCAAAACTCGAAGCGCTTTACCCTGCTTCAGTCGTCTTTGATGGACAAGCACTCAATATTACGCTGACCAGCTATTTGGATAAACTTGAAGTGGGAATTGTGGCATGTCGCAATACTTTGCCGAAAGTACAAAGCTTACTGATGTTGCTTGAACAAGAAATTCAACGCTATGAACAAAGTATTAGAATAAAACCTGTCACACAGGATGAATCACATCATCAGCCACATTTAAAACAGGTGGGTTAATATCAAATAAAAGGGCGTACAATTCGCCCTTTTATTTTAACTTCTCACTGTACGACACTGTTCAAGCAATTGAATACAGATATCTTGCACCATTGAAGTGGTGATCTGAACTTCTTTACCATGCTCATCGACCATGTAACAGTCATTTTTTACAGGACGATGCTCTTGGTTCGGTTGGGTATGATTTGTCAAGTTGTTGTCTTCTCTCATATGCATTTTCAACTCCCCATCTGGCTAAGACTGAAGGTCTTTGGCTACTGACTAAGGTTATAGTATTGGTAAATGCATAATGAAAGTAAACAGCGAGTTGTAACAAGGCTTATGCGAAATTCTGTTACAAAATCAACTGAGAATGATATCGTATTGCTCTTGCGTATAGAGGTTTTCCACCTGAAATTTGATAACTCGGTTAATAAAATGCTCTAAATCGGCCACTGCGGGTGCTTCGGCTGTTAACAATTTATCAATCACTAATGGATGTGCAACCACGGTAAAACCTGCTTGTGACTGATAAGCACGGGCATAACGTAAAATTTCACGGAAAATTTCATAACACACGGTTTCTGCTGTTTTGACAAAACCACGCCCCTGACAGGTTGGACATGACTCGCACAGCAAATGCTCTAAAGACTCACGCGTACGTTTACGGGTCATTTCCACAAGCCCAAGTTCAGAGACTTGAGTAATCTTCGTTTTGGCATGATCACGCTCAAGCATGCGCTCAAACTGTTTCATGACTTCATCGCGATGCGTTGCTTCCTGCATGTCGATAAAGTCAATAATGATAATGCCACCCAAATTACGCAAACGGAGCTGACGCGCTATGACTTGGGTGGCTTCCATATTGGTTTTAAAGACCGTGTCTTCTAAGCTACGACCACCCACATAAGAGCCTGTATTGACATCAATCGTGGTCATGGCTTCAGTCTGGTCAATCATCAGATAACCGCCAGATTTGAGTGCTACACGCGTCTGCAAAGCTTTTTGAATATCTTCTTCAACATTGTACAAGTCAAATAAAGGACGCTCACCTGGATAATGAATCAGGCGACTTTGCATTTCAGGCATAAACTCCTGAATAAAGTCTTTGAGCTTGGCATGAATTTCACGTGAATCGATATAAATTTTACTGGTCGATTCGGATGCCAAATCACGCACAATCCGTTGATGAAGAGGTAATTCTTCAAAAATCAGTGAAGGTACTGCAATGATTTTTTGCTTACGCTGAATATATTCCCAAAGCTTTGCCAGATAATTCATATCTTGGGCAATTGAAGCTTCATCAATCCCCTCTGCCGCAGTACGCACAATCACGCTGCCAGGGAGTTGATGTTCTTTCTGAATTTTTTCAATCAGACTGCGTAAACGATCACGTTCTTGCTCTGACTCGATTCGCTGTGAAACCCCAATATGGCTTCCAAATGGCATCAGCACCAAGTAACGTGAAGGAATCGAGAGATCGGTACTCAGGCGAGCACCTTTCGTGCCCAACATGTCTTTCATGACCTGAACTGTTAAAATTTGTCCAGGCTGAAGTAAATCAAAGACATTTGGCGTGGGTTGATTACGTGGCCAGACCATATCATTGATATGTAAAAATGCCGTTCTTGACAAACCAATGTCAACAAAAGCCGCTTGCATACCCGGTAAAACACGAACTACTTTACCTTTATAAATATTGCCAACTAAACCACGTTTAACTGTACGTTCAACAAACAGTTCGTTGACTGTTCCATTTTCAATTAATGCAACGCGGCATTCCATCGGCGTCACATTAATCAGCAATTCATCTGACATAATAAGCCCAAAACATTATAAGAATTCTTGTCAGCGATTAGTTTAATGCATCAATCGCTTTTAATAGCTCAATGGTTTCATGTAAAGGTAAGCCAACCACATTGGTATAGCTTCCCAAAATACGGGGAATATACTGTGCTGCTTGTCCTTGTATGGCATAAGCACCTGCTTTCCCTACAGGTTCCCCTGTTGCCCAATAATTTTCCATATCATGTGGCGCGAGTTGCTGAAACTCAACTTGTGTTTGCACAACTCGATGCAGAGCATTTTCTGCATTTGCAACACACACTCCTGTCAAAACATCATGACAACGTCCTGAGAGTTTCTGCCAAATTGCAAAGGCATGTGCCTTTGACTGTGGTTTTCCAATAATTTCACCATCGACTGAAACTGTTGTATCGGCGGCAATGACAGTCGCATTTGGAAAACGTTTCAATACGGCATATGCTTTTGCTTTCGCCAAACGTGCAACATACTGCTCAGCGTTTTCATCTGGCAGTATGCTTTCATCAATTTCAGGACTAAACACCTCAAACGTCAAGCCAAGCTGTAACAACAACTCTCGGCGACGAGGTGAACTCGAAGCTAAAATTAAATGCGCCATTTTCTTAAGAAATAATATAACACAGGCCAAGCCAAAACACTGCTGATCAAGGGTGGCCAACGGCGCATGACTGGATAATTAATTTCTAGCATGACTTGAGTTGCCCAAATAAAAACCAAATAGGCCACGATTGCCATAATCGCGATAATCCATAGGTTTAAAAAGGTCAATACTCGTCGTTCACGAATAAAATAGCGTGCCACAAAAGTAATGACGACATAAATCAGCGCACTTTGCCCAAGTGGTGCATCGAGCAAAAGGTCTGTAAAAATCCCCAAACCAAATGCAAACCATACGCCACACCATGTCGGCTGACACAACACCCAAAACAGCATGACCAACAACATGATAAACGGACGCCATGCAGACAAGTCATAAGCTAACGGATAAACCGTCAGCACAGAGGCTAGCAAGATTGAAATTACAATCCAAATAAAGGGATCACGCGGTTTTTCAGGACGATAATTAGCGACGAGCATAAGGTTGCTCCTTCGCTAAAGAGTCAGAAAATAGCACCACGACATAATGTCCACCCGCCAGTTGACCTGCAGGTGCAACATCAATCTGAGCAAATTCACCTGAATTATGCCGTTGAATTTTAGACACAATCCCCACCAGATAACCTGCTGGGAAATGCTCACCTAAACCAGAGCTATAAACACGGTCACCCACCATGAGGTCAGCACTAGTTGGGACATATTGCATCTGCAATACACCTGAGTCACCTGTACCAGACACAATGGCACGCATCCCTGTCCGCTCAATACGAATCGACAGTGAGCTTTCTTTATCGGAAAGTAATAACACACGGGCACTATGCGAGTAGACATCAATAATCTGCCCCATGATGCCGTGATCATCCAAGACCGTCTGCCCTTGATATAAGTGATCGGCTTGACCACGGTTAATCACGATAATATGTCGTAGCGGATCCGCATCCGTGCCAATCACTTCAGCAATTTCCATACGACCATCAATAATTAAAGGTGTATCAAGCAAACCGCGCAAGCGGGTATTTTCTGCTGAAAGTTCAGAGAGTTTTTGCAGGCGTACTTGTCCTTGTAACAACTCTGCGCGCATTGCCGTATTTTCACGACGCAGCTGTTCTTCAGACTTGGTTTGTTGATTCAACCACTCTCGCGACATGACAGGATAGCTTGCAATGGCATATATCGGATTATATGCCGCGTACAAGACATCCCTTGCAGGTTGTACTACATGCGGCATGCGCCAATCAAAGAAAAGCACAAGTAGGCAGGTAATGACCGCAATAATAAATGAGCGAAAAGATGGCGGTTGTCTTGAAAAGATGTTCGGTTGCACCGCCCTGTCCTATTTTATCCTACAAAAAGCATGTCATGGTTTGGATTGTCAAAGAATTCTAGGACTTTTCCACCGCCACGTGTTACGCAAGTTAAAGGATCTTCAGCCACAACCACAGGTAAGCCAGTTTCTTGTGCCAATAGTTTGTCTAAGTTGCGAAGCAATGCGCCACCACCCGTCAATACAATACCACGCTCAGCAATATCGGATGAAAGTTCAGGAGGGGTTTGCTCAAGTGCAGATTTTACCGCACTGACGATGCTTTGTAGAGGGTCAGCAATCGCTTGCATCACTTCGTCAGAAGTCACGGTAATCGAACGGGGTACACCTTCAGCCAAGTTACGACCGCGCACTTCGATTTCCAACTTTTCAGTGTTTTCATCGGCAATCGCCATACCGACTTCTTTCTTAATCAGTTCAGCAGTCGTTTCACCAATCACACAGCCGTGTGCCTTACGAACATAATTAATAATCTGTTCATCAAAGACATCACCACCAATACGTAAAGAATCTGCGTAAACACAACCTTGTAAAGAAATGATGGCGATTTCTGTCGTACCACCACCTACATCGACCACCATCGAACCACATGCTTGCTCAACTGGCAAACCAGCACCAATCGCTGCTGCCATAGGCTCTTCAATCAGGCGAACATCACGGGCACCCGCATTGTAAACTGCCTCACGAATCGCACGGCGTTCAACCAGTGTAGATTTGCATGGCACGCAGACAACAACACGCGGCGCTGGTGGGAATAAACGTTTTTCATGCACTTTACCAATAAATTGGTTTAACATGGTTTCGGTGACTTCAAAATCTGCAATCACACCATCTTTCATCGGACGAATTGCAGAAATATTGGCAGGGGTACGACCTAGCATTTGTTTCGCATCTAGACCTACGGCTGCAACAATTTTTTGTGAACCACTGTGACGGATTGCCACCACCGTCGGTTCATTCAAGATAATGCCCCGTCCTGGTGCATAAATGAGTGTGTTAGCTGTACCTAAATCAATCGCAAGATCTGGCGAAAACAAGCCAATTAGTCGTTTTAAAATCACGGGTCGTACTCAGTTTTTACAAATGTGGACGCAAGGTCGCAACTTTAACTAAATGTGATGATTTGAACAAGTCAATCGCTTATCATATAGCGCGATATTTTGAAATTTTTTGATACTGACAAGGTGATGTTATGTCTACATCGGATGCTCAGCATTCAGATCTAAATGCTCAAACCGTATCACAAATTGCCAATCTTGCACGTTTATCGTTCAATGATACGCAATCTGCTGAGTACGCACAAAGTCTAAATAAAATTTTAGGCATGATGGAAACCTTAAAAGGCATTGATACTACTGGTGTTGAGCCATTAAAAAGTCCATTTGATCATCCACAGCCTTTACGCCCTGACGTAGTGACTGAAACCAACCACCGTGAAGAATATCAAGCCGTTGCACCTGCAACCCAAGATGGCTTGTATTTAGTTCCTCGTGTGATCGAATAATCTTTGTTTCATTTTGTAAATTTTGGCAGTTTTGTGGCGCTTTTCACAAAAATCAGCTCGGCTGCCATTTCTAGACTAGATTTTAAATTATGACTGATTTACATCGCCTCTCTATTCGCGAATTGTCAGAAGGTTTGCAAAGCCGCCAATTTTCTTCTCGCGAACTGACACAACATTATTTAAAGCGTATTGAAAAAATTGATGCTCAGGTTAAAAGTTATGTCACGGTAACCCCTGAACTGGCACTTGCCCAAGCCGATGCTGCCGATGCTGCCATCCAAGCAGGCAATGCTTCTGTCCTTGCAGGGATTCCACTGGCGCATAAAGACATTTTCTGTACCCAAGGTGTTCGCACTTCTGCAGGTTCAAAAATGCTCGACAACTTCATTTCACCTTACGATGCCACTGTAGTGAGCAAAGCCAAAGCCGCGGGTCTCGTGACTTTGGGTAAAGTGAACATGGACGAGTTTGCCATGGGTTCAACCTCTGAAAGCTCATACTACGGCGCAACCAAAAACCCGTGGAACTTGGACTATGTACCAGGGGGTTCTTCAGGGGGTTCTGCTGCTGTGGTTGCGGCTGACCTTGCACCGTTTGCCACAGGAACAGATACAGGCGGTTCGATTCGCCAACCTGCATCATTTTGTGGTTTGACAGGTTTAAAACCAACTTATGGTCGCGTCTCTCGTTTCGGGATCATTGCGTTCGCTTCATCTTTAGACCAAGCAGGCCCAATGGCACGTTCGGCGGAAGACTGTGCCTACCTGATGAATGTGATTGCAGGTCACGACGCCAAAGACTCAACCTCTGTAGAGAAAGACGTTGATGATTATGTCGTGAATCTCAATGCAACCTCTGTCAAAGGTTTACGCATTGGTATTCCTAAACAGTACTTCAATGTTGCAGGTTTAGCCGCTGACGTGAAAGCACGTGTTGAAGCGTCATTAAAGAAACTTGAAGACATGGGCGCGATTTTGGTCGAAGTTGACCTGAATATGGTTGAGGCTTATGTGCCAACGTATTATTTGATTGCACCTGCTGAAGCATCTTCAAACTTGTCACGTTATGACGGCGTACGCTACGGCTACCGCTGTGAAAACCCTGTGGACTTGATGGACTTGTACAAGCGTTCACGTTCGGAAGGTTTTGGTGAAGAAGTCAAACGTCGTATCCTGATCGGGACGTATGCGCTGTCTGCGGGTTATTACGATGCCTACTATGTCAAAGCACAAAAAGTTCGTCGCTTAATTCAGCAAGATTTCTTAAAAGCCTTTGAACAGGTTGATGTGATTGCTGCGCCTTCTGCACCAACCACAGCCTATAAGATCGGTGCAAACCTTAGTCCAACCGAAATGTATTTGGGTGACGTGTACACCCTTGCAGTGAACTTGGCGGGTCTGCCTGCGATTAACGCACCTGTCGGTTTAGATGATCACAACTTGCCTGTCGGCTTACAGTTGATTGGTAATTACTGGTCAGAATCACAATTGTTGTCGATTGTGCATCAATACCAACAAAACACTGACTTCCACACCCAACGTGCGGCGATTGCTGAGGAGAATGCATAATGGCACAAGCTCAAAAACAATCCCCAAAATCAGCTAAATCAAACCTGATTGATGGTTGGGAAGTGGTGATCGGGATTGAGATTCACACGCAACTTGCCACCAAATCTAAAATCTTCTCAGGTTCATCGACTGAATTTGGTCAAGACCCAAATACTCAAGCGAGTTTGGTTGACTTGGCAATGCCAGGGGTTTTGCCTGTATTGAATAAAGAAGTGGTCGATCTAGCGATTCGCTTTGGTTTGGGGATTGATGCTTACATCGATCAAGCCTCTGTGTTTGCCCGTAAGAACTACTTCTACCCTGACTCGCCAAAAGGCTACCAGATTAGCCAAATGGACAACCCGATTGTGGGCTTGGGTCATATCGACATTCAACTTGAAGATGGCACAGTCAAACGTATTGGCGTGACCCGTGCCCACCTTGAAGAAGATGCAGGTAAATCTGTTCATGACCAGTTTGAAGGCATGTCAGGCATCGACTTGAACCGTGCAGGCACACCTTTACTTGAAATCGTGTCTGAGCCAGACATGCGTTCGGTTGAAGAAGCGGTTGCCTATATTAAAGCGATTCATACTTTAGTGCGTTGGCTCGGTATTTCTGACGGTAACATGGCAGAAGGTTCGTTCCGTGCCGACTGTAACGTGTCTTTACGTCGCCCAGGTCAGCCGTTTGGTACGCGCTGTGAATTGAAAAACCTCAACTCATTCCGTTTCATTGAGCAAGCGATCAATGTTGAAATTGAACGCCAAATGGAAATTTTGGAATGGGATGGCACGGTAGATCAAGAAACACGTTTGTTCGACCCTGTGAAAATGGAAACGCGTTCAATGCGTTCTAAAGAAGAAGCGAACGATTACCGCTACTTCCCTGACCCTGACTTGTTGCCTGTGGTTATTCCAGATGCGCAAATCGAAGCGATTAAAGCCACCATGCCTGAGTTACCTGCGGCACGTCGTGAACGTTTTGTCGCTGACTTTGGCGTGACTGAGTACGATGCGCATGTCCTTACACTTTCTCGTGAAATGTCTGACTTTTATGAGGCAGTCGTTGCAGCGGCAGGCGGTGCGGCTCAAGGTAAAATTGCAGCCAACTGGGTGATGGGTGAATTCTCAGGTGCGCTCAACAAAGCAGGCTTGGACTTGGCTGACTCTCCTGTGTCTGCTGAGCAACTTGGCGGCATGATTGCACGTATTGTGGACAACACCATTAACGGCAAAATCGCGAAGCAAGTCTTTGGCTTTATGTGGGAAGAAGGCAAAACTGCCGATGCCATTATTGCTGAAAAAGGCTTGAAGCAAGAAACTGATACAGGCGCGATTGAAGCGATTATTAAAGACGTGCTTGCAGCCAATGAAAAAATGGTTGAAGAATACAAGTCTGGTAAAGAGAAAGCCTTTAACGGTCTTGTCGGTCAAGTGATGAAAGCTGCAAAAGGTAAAGCTAACCCTGCACAAGTCAATGAATTGATGAAGAAATTGATTGGTTAATCTGATCTTTTTTGAAAAAGAAAACCCGCTTTAGAGCTAATGCCAGTCAGTTAAGCAAAAAAATGCAAATTGCTGTAAAAATGAGTGTATGCAAATACACTCATTTTTTTTATGAATTTATCACATCATTTAGATTTAACACTCCAACAAACATTACCCTCACTCTCACATTTCAATGAACTCATTGATTTAAATTGGATCGAAGCTTGTTTAAAAGAAACAGGCAAGGCATCTATCCGAAAGAGAAAACTCCCTGCTGAACATGTGGTATGGCTGGTGATTGGTCTTGCCTTATTTCGAGATCAACCCATTTGGTATGTTGTTCAACAGTTGCAACTTGTCTTTGGTACAACGCAATATTGTGTTCCCAGTGCATCTGTGCAAGCTCGACAACGTTTGGGATTGGAGCCCTTGCAGGCACTGTTTTCCACGCTTAGCCAAGCATGGTTTCAGGATTCACAGCAACAACATTCAGATTTTCATGGTCTTCGTATATGTGCAGTTGATGGTATTGTCTGGTCTATGCCACATACACAAGAAAACTTGAATCACTTTGGCTCATCGAAAGGTAAAAACGCTTCTGCTCCTTATCCTCAAGTGAGGGCAACCTGCTTGGTGAATACCAATACGCATGAAATCATCGATGCTCAACTCGGCAGTATGGATCAGGGAGAACTGACTTTAGCCAGTCAACTTAAAGCGCCTGCTCAAAGTATCACTTTATTTGATCGCGCTTATTTCTCCGCTAATTTTCTCATCAATTGGCATTCCCAAACAGAAAGCCGTCATTGGCTGATGCGAGCCAAAGATAATTTACGCTATGAAATTATAAAACAACACTCAAAACATGATGCTCACATCAGAATGCCTATTTC
>NZ_BKNN01000049.1 GCF_008993995.1 Acinetobacter brisouii | reverse complement strand
TTGGTTCAATAAAAAGCGTGTACACAGTGCACTGGGTTATGTATCGCCTTTTGAGTTTGAAGCAATGTACTATGATAAGATTAACCCGTTAGGTCAGGTGGCCTAACTTAAATAAAAAAGTCTCCGACAAACCCGGTACGGTTCACGCTTTATCTTTCGCATGACTTCTATGATTCAATCCTTGAGAAATCACGTAAAAACATCAGGATATTGGCAGATTCCCGATCTATCACCTATTCCACCTTAGTGGAAAAAAATGACAAATTTAAATCTTTTCACAGATGATTCACATTGGCTCATGATAATTTTTATCATTAACCAAGGCGTATTTGGTATTCAACAGAAAAATAATCCTCAATATCCACACTTTTCTATGAATTTCTTGAATTATTTATTTTGGGCAGCTTGTTTCAAGCACTCCTGATCACGCCCTTTACTAAAGTCATCGAGTGCTTTTTGTCGTTGGTTACTATTTTCATAAATAGGTACTTTATAGGCTTCTTTGATCAAAGATTGTAAATAAACTTGGGCATGCTGATCAGGAATTTTTTTCGCATGCTCTAAAGCATCGGCTTCTTTCACACCTTGCTGACGATCTGTCATGATATTGACAGCAGCACCTGGAATAACTGAACAAAAATTATGCCATGCTTCTTGAGGAGATAATTCTTTGGGCTTACTACAACCCGCCAAAGCCACTGCCGAGACCACCAATAGCAAAATCTTGTTCATTCAATACTCCAAAATAAAAAATTAAAAACGCCAATTATAGAAAAAGTCTATGGCTCGTTCTGTGGACTGACTCGCTTCTAAGTATAAACGTTTATTCATTTGATAACGCAATGTCAGTTTATTGACGTTACTGAAAACACCAACCCCATAACGCAAATACAAATCTGGGGTGAGATACCCTGTAACACTGAGCTGTGTATCATCACCAGTTCCTTCAGCATCTAATGCCAAGCCGCTTAAACCAAAAGTACGACCAATCTGATTGGTCAAGGCACGTGTGCCACCTAACCCCAAACTGATTCCTGCAGCAGCTAGGGTATTGTTAACATCGGATTTGAAGCTTGCTGTTTGACTTAAACTGCTACTTCCTTCATTGATTCGCCCAGAGAGCAATGCATTCAGAGCCTCCTGTTCAGACAAACCGCCATCATTATATACTTGAATATTTGGAGAAGATGCTGTTCCTGTAATCCTGACACCGACAATCGTTCCTGAAATATTTTTAGTGGTATCGATATCCAAAGTTGGATTACCCACTGGTCCATTAAAACGCGCAATCGCACGATTTAAATCAAGTGTTTGCCCATAAGGTTCTATTTTCACTTTTTGACTGACACCAATCGCACCATTTGCACTCATCGCAGTTTCCAGTCCACGCTGCGTCAAAAATAAACGACCCACCAATGGAATACGACTATTGAAGCCTTGGAAAATAACTTTACTTCCTAAACTCAAATCAATATCTGCCTGAATATTCCACGGTTTAGACTGACGTAATACCTGTAAAGCATCCTGTCCTGCTTTAAGCACCCGAACGTCTGAGGATACACCGACTACATTGGCACTCGACTCAGGCATATTAATTAAAGCTCTTGGGATTTCAATTGAGCCTTTGACGCTGACATTTTTCTTTAGAGGTAAAATATCAAGCGCCATATTGGTATTCATGACAGCCGTCACTAATGGTACTTGTCGGATCAGGAGATTATCGCCCTTGAGATTGAGCTGGACACGAGGTTCACCTGCCCAGTCAATTTGACCATCAAGCTTGCCAATGCCTTTACCACTGTTAAAACCACCCTGAATCGTCGCATGATTCTCACGGATTGCTGAATACACTTGAATATTTTGAATATTCAGCGGAACAGAAACCAAACTCAGTGCGCCATCTTTTAAACGCAAATCACCCGTAATCAATGGCTTGCTCAACGTCCCATTAATTTTACCCGCAAAAGCCAATGTCCCTGCAATTGAGCGAATATCTTGTACAAATGGTTTAAGGAATTTGAGATCTACACGGTCAAATGCAACTTCTCCTTGCATCGGTAAAGCATCGTTATATGGATTGATAACTACATTGGCATAACCTGTCCCGATATTTTCAGTTTTGACATCTAAACGCAATAACAAGCCTTGTGACACACTTTTGGCAATCAAGCTCAGTTGTTGATAACTGGTGGTGGTATCAGGATCATCAGGATCGTCTGCTGTCACACCAATCTGACCATTCTGGGTGATCAATTTAGCATCAATATTTGGACGCTGACCTTGTGCCCAAGATGCTTTGGCATAACCATTGAGCTGACCTGTCATCGCGAAGCCATCTGGCATAAATGCAGTAAAATCACTTAAATCCAGATTGCTTGCTATAAATGAAACATTACCAGCGTTTGGACTCACCTGAATCGGTTGATCAAAACATAATTGGCTTTGTTTACTACTCCAACAGTGCTGTCCAATATATAACTGTTGATTTGCACTACGATAAATTACATTGGCATTTTGTTGCTGAGTCAACACTGCGCGAACAGAGTCAAATACACCTTTTTGAATTTGTCCTGTCCAATCATTATTGGAATTGAATCCACCCGCAAGCTGTACATAAAATTTTGAGTAGTTGTTCCAACCTTGCAACTGCAAAATATGGGCTTTACGTGTACCTGCAACAGTGACCGCACCATATTGAATTTGTCGGTTGCCACGGCGTAAATTGGTCATTTCTGCCTTCAACATACTTGGTGTAGTCTCTGATGTCGGCAACTCACCACGTACGCGTAATTTCTGAATACTCAATAAATCTTTAAAGGCAAAATTGTCTACAGCAAGGTTTGCTGTTGCTTTAAGACGGGGTTGGGTTTGCATATCCAGATAACCATATGCTCGCCCTCGCAACCCTGAGTAAATAGCATACAACGCAGGTGCATTGATCTGAAGACGTAAACTCTGTGCATTGCCTGTCGCTTGCACTTGATTCCCTGCATAAGCTAAAAACAGGTTATTGGCTTCAAACTGCTGTGGCACGAACCCTTTTTGATGACTATTCATCACCACAGCCAAGTTGCCTTTACCACGAATCACTTGACGGTTAATGACTCCAGCCAAGTTAAGCTGCTGAATACTAATTCGTTTTAGCGCATCCGACCATAAACCTTCAGTCTTAACAACCCCTGAAATTTCACCATTTGCACCACTCACAAAATACTGTGGTTTAAAGCGTACTAAGGCAGCATTCAGCTTCCATGCAATTCCATTTTTCAAGCTGACCAAACCATCTGCCAAGATTTTTCCTGCTGCACCATCATGGCTTAAGCGGGCAATTTTAATAAAATCAGATGTTCCTGACAGATTGAATTGCAGTGCTCCTGCGCTATTTGGCACACGGCTAGACTGTAAAGCACCGTTATAACGAACGGCATAGCCTTTTAAACCGCCCCCTGATTGATCATTATTTAAAATAACGGCGACTGTTGATGTTCCTGTCAAATGTACAGTGTCATTGCCCTGACCTGCCAAATGCCCTGTCAGGTCAATTCCCTTGAACTGCATAATATGCTGATTTTTATTGGCATAACCTGTTGCACTCAACTGACCATTCAGCAAGTCAACTGGCGCAGCATCAAGTACAGTTTGTGGATTGAAATGGTTGGCGGTGAGTGCTGCATTCCATTTTAACTGACGCTTTTCTGTCGGTAGTTGTAATACAGCATGTCCAGTCAAGCCACCCTCTGGGGTGATATATTTAAACTCAGAAATATTCAAATCCTGATTTTTTAAATTAATTTTTGCCAAATATTGTCCCGTTGGTAATAAACCTTTTGGATTTTTGGTCACTTGTGTTGAAACTTGAATATTTTCCTGAGCCTGTTGCAGATTTAAATTAACCTGACCCGATGCACTATCTAACCAACCAATATAGGGCAGTTCACGATGAATGTTTTGCCAAGCCAAATTCAGTAACATCGGTTGTGCTTTTTTATTTTTCTCAGGCGCTTGGTCTAACTTTAATTTCCATGTTTCATACTGATCAAAAGCGACAGATGCATTGACATGTAAACCTTTTTCCAAAGTTCCTGTTGATGCCAGTGTGCCATTTAAATTAGGGGGTAGAAAATCACGAATACTCGCAGGTACCAACTTATCTTTAGGTTGCATCCCTTGCATATGTCCCTGAGCTTCCCAGCGTACAGCATGCTGCCAATTCACCAAACCTGTTGCCTGCACCTGACCTTGCATGACTTGACCCGTAAATTTACTGATATTCAATTGATGAATATAGTCAGTAAACATCTCCGCTTGATAATTACCTTCAGGAATATCTTTTCCTCGCAGATCGGTACTGACACGAATATTCATTCCCGATGAAGTACCATCGACTTTTGCAACACCTGATTTTGACCAAAGTTTCTGAGCGGTCATTAACGGCCAGTAATAGTGCTTAAAATTAGCCTGCCCACGCATAGGCACATGCGCACGCAAGGGTTGAATAATCATTCGCGCAGAAAGCAAGTCAGGAGTACGCGTGGCAGCACCTGCTGTAATCGTGTCAAGTGTTCCACCTGCTTTTATCGTAATATCACGGATATTTAGTGCATGTAATGCAGGAATATTGAGCGTTCCTGTCGCTTCTAAAGGGTATTTCTGTTCAAATTTCATCTGCCCTGAAGCATTTTTGACATTTAAATACCCCATATCAAAGCTTGAATTTTTAAATTTTAATTCAGTTCCTGACCATAATGCTTTTTGTAATGCTAAGTTATAAAAATCAACTTTTGTTGTTCGAGCACGAATCTGTAAATGATCTAAGGTTGCCTGATCTAAACGTAAGGTAAAGGGCAATTTGATTTGATTAAATTTAAATGGTTCATTGCTTGGCGGCTTATTATCAATAATTTCCAAAGATTGCACATCGGCATGACTAAAATGTAGCTCTTTTTGTACAATCGCCCGCCAACCGATCACAACTTTAGCACGCTTGACTTTTACCTCAATACCGCTGACTCGAATATCGAGTTTACCTAAAGTTAATCCGCGTAAAAAATTACCCCCCTCATACTCATAACTGATCATATTTTGGCTTTGCAACACACGATCAAGCAAAAAACGGCTTCCTCGATCTGTTGAAACCATCATCGCTAAAGCAACCACCAAGAGCAACAATATGCCTAAAAATGTCAGTGCAATCGTGCGTCCAATACGGCGTTTATTTACAATAAGTTCAGATTGTGGTTGCGGCTGTTGTTGATCAGTCATGGGTGTTGAGAAACCTTATTGTAATTGTGAGCCAATAAAGAAGTGTAATCGGATCGGATGATTTGGATCTGAAATTCCAGAAGCTACATCTAGACGAATCGGGCCAATCGGTGACTGCCAACGAATCCCCAAACCTACGCTATATGCAGTTGAGTTGGAAAAATTTTTATCGTAAGCATTACCCACATCGGAGAAAATTGCAGCACGCCACCCTTCTTTAAACTGATAATTATATTCTAAAGAACCTACAGCCAAAGCCTGCCCACCAATTTTATAACCGTCCTCTGTAGGTGAAAGGCTCTTATAGTCAAAGCCTCGAATACTTTGATCCCCACCAGCAAAGAAGCGTAAGTTATATGGGACATTGGCAAAATCATCAGTAAAAATATAACCAAATTGCAAACTGGCAACGAATTGATGATCATAATTCTTACCTAACGAATACATCGCATTCCAGTCTGCATTGACAATTGCCATATTGGCATCAGACATGGCTGATTTTGAGCCTAACTGAATTTTATAACTCTGTTTAAGACCTTTGGTCGGATTAACTGGATTATTGCTATCTGTCCGTGAAATTTGATACCCCAATAACAATGCTTGCTGTTGAGGGTTTGAACCAGGTTTTAAGAAAGCATCTGGGACATCAGCACTATCAACCTCTCCAATTTGATGAATTTGGTCTAAACGATAGCGGAAACCATAAGTTTGCTGCCAATTCCCCAAAGGATTTTTGATTAAATGTTCTGCACCAACAACAGCCGATTCTGTCGTCAAACTCATGCCAGGGCCAACACCATCAAATTTCTCACGTTCATAACCACCAACCAAGCTGAAATAATCATTGAGCGGGTCTTTATTCGGAATACTATAACGAGCATCAACTGCTTGACGAATTTGAGAAACTTCCATGTTGGCATCAAAAGAATGCCCTGAGCTATTGACAATCGCACGGCGGTATTGCGCACGAATACGTGGGCCTGTATCAGTTCCCCAACCTAAACCAAGTTCAGCATTATTGAGCTTATCGGCATTTAAAGTCACAATGACAGGGACTTTTTTCTCTGCTCGCGCCTGCTCTTGTAACTGTTCCTTCTCCGTTTTTTTCTCTGCTTGTTGTGCCTTGGTTTCTAGACCTTCCACTTTGGTATTTTGATCAGCGCCCGCAAACTGGTTTTCATCCACAACACTTTGTGTGACTTCCCGATCCGAATAATTCGCTCGCTTGCTATTTGCATCCTGCGATTGTTGAACAGCGGTAGTTTCTTGCAGTTTTTGCTCATCCACCAATTTTTGAATATCAGGCGCAAGTTCTAATGACTTAATTATTGGGTCAGGCTTAATCGTATCAACCAAACTCCAGTTAAAATAACGAGAGTTCGTTAAATTGTTGGCTAAAGTATTGACACGCCAAAAGGTATAATCATCCCCATCTTTCCACGGCACCATACTTTGTAAAACTTTGAGTTTCAATGGAAGTGGTTTCGATGGATCACTCATTCGAAATTCGACATTGGCTAATTTATAACGCTCGCCCGTTTCATAACGTAAATTAATATCTGCTTTATTGTCAGGCAATTGCACTTTTACATCATGCAAGCGCCAATATGCATCAAAGAAACCATTTTCAGTAGCAGCTGTAGTAATCCGTGTTTTGGTCTGTTCATACAAACCATGATTTAAAATGCTCCCCACATCCAAATCAGGAATTAAACGAATCACTTGGAATTGCGGGCTTTTTGCGCCAGCACCTGAAAATTCAATATTTTGTGTTTCAACTTTCACAGGGTCATTTGGTGTGACCTGCACAGCAACCTGATCACTGCCTGTCTTACTAAATTTAAACTGTGCATTGTAATAACCCACAGCTTGAGCTGCTTGCGTTGCCATTGTACGAAGTTGTGGGAATGCTGAGTTATAGTCAGAAAATGATTCTGTGGTAAAACTAGAAAGTTTATTTTTAATATTCTCTTGTAATTCTTTTGGTGCACCTGTGACTGTCACCGATATTTTAGGAACACTGACCGCGTTGAGATCTTTTTTAGGCTTAATTTTAGCTACTGCTTTTTGCAAAAAACTTTTAGGTTTTTCTTGAGTCTTTGCTGTAGACAATTCAAACGTATTGTCATTGCTATCTGATCCTGAAGATGTTCCCGCGGTCACGGTTGTATTTTGGTCAGTTTGAATTTGGCTCATTAATTGATCCACATTCACAGGTGATTGCTGTAATCCAGCAACCTGCTGAGCGGTTTGGGTCGTCGTGCTCGTCACAGGAATTGCAGTGGTTGGGCGACTATTTTGTGCTTCTTGTTTGGCTTGCTCAGCTTCACGCTCAATCTCATTTGCCATGCTAGGATCAATACGACTTTCAGGCATTTGCTCAAGATCATCAAAACTAATCGGTTTAAAATCACTGATCTGTTGGTTTTGTTGCTGCTGTTGCAACATTTGCAGACTGTCATCTGTCCCTACAGCAGTAGATGACGGCTTAACTGACGAAGCTTGCCCTTTAGAACTATTTGATACAGCGCTTGTGTCAGATGGATTTTCTGTCGTTAAAGTGTCTTCAGCCCACAGTTGTTGCTGACAAACACCACACACTAAACTTACACATACCCATTTAGGAATCTGGTTTATTTTTAAAATCATCTGTAGATGTTTGACCAAAATGGTCTTTGGGAAATGTGCGTAAACATGCATAAAAACAACAACCATTGTTATTTTAAAGATGAATTTTGACTTAAACAATTTTAATGCCAAGCTTGTCAGTATCATACATGATTTTATTTATGAGATACTCTTCACTAACAATTCTTCATTAAATTAGAGTGCAGAACGCATGGAAAAACCACAAAACTTGCTGACTTCACGTCGTTTTCTCCCCATGTTTCTGACCCAGTTCTTTGGTGCACTCAATGATAATGTCTACAAACAGTCATTATTGCTGGTGATTACCTACGGGCTCATTCAGCATAATTCTGGCAATGTCAGTACACTCAACAACTTGGCTGCATTGTTATTTATTGCACCTTATTTTGTATTTTCTGCAACAGCAGGACAAATTGCGGATAAGTTTGAGCGCTCCCAACTGGTTCGCGGCATTAAGATTTTAGAACTGATCATTATGTCGATTGGGAGTCTAGGTTTTATGCTTGGACAAATTTGGTTACTGCTTTTTGCTTTATTTTTAATGGGGGTTCATTCGACTTTTTTTGGCCCCATCAAATATGCCATCTTGCCAGAAATCTTAAAACCCAATGAACTGATGTCAGGCAATGCACTTTTCCAGACAGGAACATCATTAGCAATTTTATTTGGCATGATTTTAGGTGGCGCTGTGATTTCAATTTCACATAGCAGCCTGATTTGGGTCTGTGTCACCGTGTTAATTATTGCTAGCTTAGGCTATTTTTCCAGTCGTTTTATTCTCACCCAACGTATCAGTGCGCCAGATTTAGAAATAGACTGGAATTTTTTTCGTACCAGTTGGCAAACCATCCAATACGCCAAAAACATCCCGATTATTTTTTTAATCTTGATGGGAAATTCTTGGTACTGGTTTTATGGTGCATCCTATCTGACACAAATTCCAGAACTTACTCATCAATATTTACATGCTTCTGAAAATGTCGTGAGCTTACTGTTGACTTTCTTTTCTGTGGGCATTGGTATCGGTTCTCTACTCTGCCGTAAAATTGGGGGAGCAGAAATTAATATTAAAATGGTTCCGATTGGCGCTGTTGGCTTAACAATCTTTGCCTTCTACTTGGCATGGGCAATGTATCAAGTACCAAGTCATGACAATTTATTGGGTCTAAAAGACATGTTTACTCAGGGTTTAGCTTACTATCATGTGATGCTGTCCATCATTATGCTCGGCATTAGTGGCGGATTTTATATCGTTCCGCTATATGCCATGATGCAAGCTTATTCGCCTGCTTCACATCGCGCACGAGTCGTTGCTGCAAATAATATCTTTAATGCGATTTTTATGGTGGCTTCTGCCATCTTCTCAATTTTAATTTTGAGTGTTTTCAAACTGGATATGCAAATTTTATTCTGCATGACCGCTGTATTTAGTGCTATCTTCTGCATGGGTTTATTATTGAAATTAAAACCATTACTAGATCGCACACACAATGCTTTAGAGGATTAAGTTATGCGTCATTATTCAGGCATTGATCGTCTTATTCAGTCTTTTGACCAAGGTTTACGTAGTTTAGTGCCTGGGGCAACTTCTGCTCATCGAGAGAATCCAGCACAAACCACATCTGCACCCTTGTCCGTCAGTGAAGCCCGCCACGTTGCTGGGTTAATGCGTGTCAATCACAGTGGTGAGGTTTGTGCTCAAGCGCTGTATCATGGACAAGCCTTAACCGCAAAACTTCCGAATGTCCGCCGTGAAATGGAACAGGCAGCCATTGAAGAGCAAGACCATTTGGCTTGGTGTGAAGACCGTTTAAAAGAACTGGATAGTGTTCCAAGTATTTTAAACCCTGTTTGGTATGGACTTTCTTTTGCAATGGGCGCAGCCGCAGGCATTGCAGGAGATCAATACAGTCTTGGTTTTGTTGCAGAAACCGAACGTCAAGTCAGCTTGCATCTCAATGATCACTTAAGCCAATTGCCTCAACAAGATGATCGTTCCCGTAAAATCTTAGAACAAATGAATGAAGATGAATTGCATCATCGGGATACTGCATTGCAGGCAGGCGGTGTTGATTTGCCATTTCCTGTGCGGATCACCATGACAGCGATTTCTAAGCTGATGACCAAGACCAGTTATTATATTTAAGCTAAAAACACAAATTCAAAGATCAAAAAAAGCCAAGTTTAAACTTGGCTTTTGATTTTATGATGTAGCAACTGCACGATCAGGCTTTGTTAAAGCTAAACGTAGCTTTGGGTAAGCTACCTGTTCCGAATAAGCAAAATCATCCGAAGCAATCAATTCATACATCGGAATTTTGACATCGAGTGCAAAAGGCATTTTCTTCTGATTCAGCTGTAAATCAGATAAATTTTGTCCCAAAGCAATCAGGTCAATATCCAATGAAATTTTATGAGATGGACGTACTCGTCCCGCCTGATGTTCCAAATCTTTTAAAAGATCTAACATTTCAGAACTAGATAAATGACTACGCAGCACACAAGCACAGTTTAAGTAATCTGCACCCACCCCATCCCGACATGGAATCTGATAAACATGTGACAGCTCTAGCGATCCTAAAGTCGCTAATTGCTGAATCGCCCAAGCCAAATGCGGCTCAGGCTCAAAATTACTCGCCAGTGCGAGTGCAAAAATCGTTTCGTTGGCGTTCAAGACGAATTCCTACCGAATTGGCTTGCGCGATAATCGCAGGCTTACGAATAGTGAGCGTAATGGTCTCAATTCCATCAAACTCTTGAAACAGGCGCTGCATCACAAGCTGAGCGGCATGCTCAATTAATTTGGGTTGAGTCGTCTGAATGACTTCAGCACTCAATTCGCAAATTTGAGCATAGTTAATGGTATCTTGCAAATCATCGGATTGTGCAGCTTTAGACAAATCATGCTGAATGGTTAGATCCAGCATGAGTGGCTGATGAATTTGACGTTCCCATGCAAAACACCCCACCACAGTATCGACTTTTAAGCCTTCAATAATAATGGCATCCATATATTTTCCAACCATTAATGTTTCAGCACTGGGGTATCAAGGCTTTGAACCATATGCAAACGCTGGTCTGCATAAATGTCGGTATACGGGGCAAGTACACGCATAAAACGGTCAAAATACAGCATTTGCTTAAACAGTAAAGCAAAATCTCTTGGGAAATGAATGCCATGACGTTCACCAATCGACACCATATCGAGCATGATGTCATTGAGATCGGCTGGATTACTTGACAGGATTTTTTGCGGATCTGTCAAAATGACACCGCTAAATAATCGCTCAATATCTTTCGCCAAAATTGCGGTATCGACTGAAGTATTGGTCATTCCCATTTTCAGCATATTTTCAGCCATTGCCTGATAATCAGTGTGCTGCAAAGCATCCATAAATGCCATACACGCTGTCCAAACCTGAGGATTTAACTGACCGACAATGCCAAAATCAATAAAGCCTACTCGACCATCTTCAAGCAACATTAAATTGCCTGCGTGCAAATCTGCATGAAAGCTTTTACACATCATCAAACTACCAAACCATGTATTCATGGCGGTAATCAACACTTGAGATGGATCTTTCGCATAATGTTTTACAACATCAAAATCCGTTAATGGCACACCATACAAACGTTGCATGGTCAGCACACGACGTGTCGAATACTGATGGTACACTTTCGGTGCTGTTGCTGCTTGATTATGCGTTGCATTGAGATAATCCACAAAATCATCGAGATTTTGCGCTTCCTCAATAAAGTCAACTTCACGCACCATGCGGGTTTTAATTTCATCCACAATATCCGCCAGTGATGCAAATTTCACCTTAGGCACTGCTTTTTCTAAAATCTTGGTTGCCCAGTGCAAAACATTTAAGTCGGTGTACAAAATGGTTTCAACACCAGGTTTTTGGACTTTAATGACAACATCTTCACCACTAACCAATTTTGCAGCATGCACCTGTGCGATTGAGGCGGATGCCAGTGGAATTTCTTCAATCGAAGCAAAAATGTCATGAAGATTTTTACCTGCAAATTCTTGTTGCAATACTTCTTCAATATAGCTAAATGGAAGCTTCGGTGTCTGGTCTAAACAGCCCTGAAACTCTTCCACAAATTCACGTGGAAATAAGGATGGTGTACTGGCAATAAACTGCCCAAGCTTAATATACGTCGAGCCTAACTCTTCAAAAGTTTCGCGCATCAGCTTGGCATTACTTGGTTTTACAGTTGCGTATTTATAGCCTGCTTTGGCAGCAACAACTGCCGTTTCCCCCATACGGGCGACAGAGCGTAAACCATCAACCAAAATATTTTTTTTCATAAGCAATCATGCCAATTCAAATCTAAAACTAGTGTAGCAAAAAAAACTTTCTGTCATGCAGTTCTTGCCTGACAGTTTGGACAATTTATATCTTTATCAAATTTAACAATGCGTTGCTGCATGGTCAAACCATTCCAAAGTAATAATTTTTGTTTCAAAGGCGTCAAATTCAAACCTAAGTACAACAAGGCATGATGCGCCTGTAAGCTCGCCATCACATTCGGTGTCGTTGCAAGCACACCAGAATTGGCACAGCGCAAACTTTCATCCTGACTTTCAGCTTTTGGAAAAATACATTCATAACAAGCAGAATCTGGCATCACCATAAACAGTTGCCCTTCATAAGCAATCGCTGAGGCACTAATTAAAGGAGTCGCCTGCTCCTTACACACCTGATTGACCAAATAGCGCGTGGTAAATTGGTCACAACCATCGAGCACCAAATCCTGTGCTGCAATAAAATCCGCTGCATTGTCTTCCGTCAGACGAATATTGTGTGCTTCAACACAAATATGTGGATTAATCTGCTTCAATCGTTTTGCCAAAGTTTCCGCTTTATAAAATCCGATATCTTGTGGTTGAAATGCAACTTGGCGTTGCAAATTACTGGTTTCAATCTGATCCGCATCTAAAATGGTGATCTTGCCCACGCCAGCACGAGTCAATAGCTCAGCAGTTAAACAACCTAGTCCACCAGCC
This sequence comes from Acinetobacter brisouii, assembly GCF_008993995.1. Taxonomy (GTDB): domain Bacteria; phylum Pseudomonadota; class Gammaproteobacteria; order Pseudomonadales; family Moraxellaceae; genus Acinetobacter; species Acinetobacter brisouii_A. The sequence goes on along the minus strand of NZ_BKNN01000049.1, from coordinate 8,805 downwards.
CCAATCAGCAGAACATTGGCAAGTTTGAGTTTCTCCTGTGCATCAATATCCCAACCCTCTAATAAGATTTGTCGGCTATAGAAATGCATTTCATCGTCACTGAGTTGTTGCCAAATATCAGTTTGTTGATCCATCACGGACAATCCAATTTATATTGCTGAAAAACAGAGAGCTAAGTGTAGCGTGTTTAGAAAAAAAATAGCATTACTCTTTGCAAATGAACATGAAAATAGATAATCAATAGACCTATCATGGATCACAATTTTGGCTCTTTCATTCACAGTAAAAACAGTGTAAAACACTCCTTTAATCTTGGGTCACTATGATCATGTCCTTCCATCTTTGGCTATCTTTCTTTGCTGCTTGCTGGGTCATTAGCTTATTTCCAGGTGCAGGTGCAATCGCATCTATGAGCAATGGCTTAAGTCATGGTTTTTTACGCGGCCTTTGGAATATTCTAGGTTTACAGCTCGCATTAATGCTCCAGATTTTGATTGTAGCCACAGGTTTAGGCATGCTGCTCACCACGTTTCCAATGATTTTCTTGGCTGTGAAATGGCTCGGTGTTTTATATCTGATTTACTTGGCTTATATGCAGTGGAAAGCGCCAGTGAACCAAATCGCCATCAAAACTGATGAACAGCAGTTTTCAAGTCCATTGGCCGTTTTTAAAGGTTTTCTGATCAACATTAGCAACCCAAAAGCAATTGTGTTCTTTTTAGCAATTTTCCCACAGTTTATTGATCCTCAAGCGCCACAATTGAAACAGTATCTGATCATGATGCTGACCATGATTCCAATTGATGTAATTGTCATGCTGGGTTATACAGGTTTGGCATCTAAAGCGTCTAACCTTTTTCAATCGTATAAAAAACTCAAGTTGGTGAATCGTTTTTTTGCATCAATGTATGGTGTCGCTGCCATGCTGTTAAGTCTAGTGCGCCAAAAAATCTAAATTTGACGGGAAGATCTCAGCATGAAGGTATTTTATTGTGAAAATTGCAAACATCAGGTTTTTTTCCAGAATACAGTCTGTCAATATTGCTCAACCGTTTTGGGCTTTCAGCTCAATATGAATCAAATGGGTTCATTTGCTAAAATTGACACACAAACATGGCGCAGCCTAAACCCTGAAGACCCTCATCTTTATTATCGACCTTGTTATAATTATTCGACTCACCAGTCTTGTAACTGGGTCATTCCTGCTGATCAGGATCAGCTCTATTGTGAATCCTGTCAGTTAACACATACTATTCCCGATTTATCTATTGAAAAAAATTTACAGTATTGGCGGCATATTGAATCTGCAAAACGCTATTTTCTTTACCTGACAAAACAACTTGATATCTTTCCAAAACCCAAAAAAGACGAACATGATCGCCTAGGTTTACAGTTTAATTTTCTGATGCCTTATGAAGATCAACCTGTAATGACAGGACATGTAAATGGTGTGATCACCTTAAATGCCAGTGAAGCGGATATCGTGATTCGGGTCAAAACCCGTTTAGATATGGCGGAAAACTATCGGACTTTATTGGGTCATTTCCGTCATGAAAGTGGTCACTATTACTTTGATCTTATGCAGCACTTCTTCCCAGAATGGTTAGAAGAGTTCCGTGAACACTTTGGAGATGAACGTCAAGACTATGCTCAAGCACTAGAAGCTTATTATGAAAATGGCCCTGCCAAAAATTGGTCAGATTTTTATGTTAGTCGTTATGCTTGTGCACATCCTTGGGAAGACTGGGCAGAAACATGGGCACACTACTTACATATGATGGACACACTCGATACGGCTTATCACGCAGGTTTAAAAATGCAGGGGCAACATACCATTGATCCCGATATTAATTTTAAAGAGCCACCGTTGCTATCACATGATTTTGAACAAACTCTAAGCAACTGGTTTGCTTTAACCTATATTTTAAATGCTCTAAATCGCAGTATGGGGCAAGAAGATGCCTACCCATTTACTTTATCAGGTATTGTTTTAAGTAAACTTCACTTTATTCATCGCAGCTTACTTGATATCCATCAGCGGATTATTCACGCACGTTGATGGCAAAAAAAGCTCGGGGGTTAACCGAGCAAAAACGAACATGACTAGGAAGCTATGTATTATTGTACTGATGCACCCCAGTTAAACAACCATGCAGATTGCGCACCTAAGCTATTATCGCCTTGAATTTCCTTTTTCAATTCTGCTGCTGTTTGATAATCATTTGGTCCAACCATCACGCGCACACCTTTAGAAGTCGTCGTTTTCTTGGTTGGATAACCTTTTGCTTTTAATTTCGATACGATACTGTCTGCATTTGCCTCATTTACAGCCAATGCTATTTGCACCATCCAAGTACGATCGCCATTTTCTAGCAAACTACGTGCTTCAGCACCGGTTAATTGCTTATTTTTACTTAATACAGGTGCTGTTGCTGCTTCAACTGCATGATCAACATCTTTAGCCTTAACCTGCATTTTTATATCATTTGGTGTTGCAGCCCATTCTGACCATGGTTTACATACATATACACCTTGTTTTTGAAACAAAGAAAAACAATATATATTCTCTTTTTCGCTTGATGCTGCGATGCTATTTACTGAAAAAAGTATTGAAAGCATAGAAATTAGTATTTTTTTCATAAAGTGTTACACAGTTCATGTTTTTTTACTATTATATATAAAAAACCTACATTTTTAAAAGAATTAATATGGCTTTTGGCATAATTAAAAGTGAATCAAAAATAAGCTTTAATTTTTAAAGAAAAATAAAATTTTAAAATAGTCAAAATGATAGGATCGTAAGAGTTGTATTAATATGTTGACCGTAGCAGCTATATCAAAAAAAATAAGAAATTTGTTCAATATTGCAAATATTTTAAGGTGAAAACCTTTGGCATAACATGAATATTATGAAGTCATGGACAGACAATTTTTTGCAAATTTTAACATTTCATATAATATAAACAAAGGTAAAACAGCTATTTTAAACATAATGATGCTATCTAGTGATAATCAAAAATAAACAGTAATGTGGTTAGTAAACATTGATATGGAGTAATTGATTTTATAAAAAATAAAGCATTAAGATCGCTGATAATCAAGAAAATTTTGACTAATTGCTATGCTTTGGAAAAAGTATAATGAAGGAAAATATGCATACCACTCGAGCAAAACGGACGGCAACGCCATCGTTGCAACTCGCAGCACTTGAAGGAACAATTGCGATCGCTGAGTTTTCTCCAGATGGTATTTTGCAATGGGCGAATAAAAACTACCTAGCGTTATTCCGCATTACAGAAGATGAAGCAATTGGTCGTATTCATCGTAGCTTTTGTCCTTTTTCATTTACTCAAAGTAAAGCCTATGAGGCATTTTGGACATCTTTATGCCAAGGTATTCCTTATTCTGGTTTTGTAGAACGGATTCGTGGCGATAATTCTAACTGCTGGCTCGAAGCAACCTATACTCCTGTTTTTGATCACGATGGTCATGTTGTCCAAATCCTAAAAATTGCCACCGATATTAGTGCTCGCTTACAGCATGAGAAAGAACAACAGCGTTATTTAGACCATCTTTCTTTAGCTGCTGACATCAATGATACAGCAGTACTTATCACCGATAATTCATCTTCAATTGTCTATTGTAATAAGGGTTTCCACCGTATGTTTGGTTGGGAGCATCATGAGATTATAGGCAAAAATCCATTGTCATTATTTATGTATCAATGGAATAAAAGTGAACTAAATGACAATAATACAATTATTTGTGAGGAATTAGTGGTTGGCAAAACACGCCGCTACTGGGCAAAAATTATTAAAAAGCCTGTGTTTGATCCAGATAATAACTGGAAATATACGATTATTACTTTTACCGACATTTCAATTACCAAATTACGGGAAACGTTACAGCATAAGGTTCTTGATGCAATGTCGAAAGAATTTCCCCTGTCAGAAATTCTCGATATTATTTGTAATGAAGTCGAGTTACTTGCACCAGAAATTACTGCATCCATTATTGAGGTCAATGCACAAGGTCAATTACATTCCCTCTCAGCCCCAAGCTTACCCGATGCTTATAGCGTCAGTCTGAATGGTATTCATATTGGCCCATATGTAGGCTCATGTGGAACAGCTGCATGGCGCAGTCGACCTGTCATTGTTGATGATATTGCGACGGATCCACTTTGGGATAATTATCGTGCAGCTATTTTACCTTTAGGCTACGTTGCATGTTGGTCTACACCTATTTTTAACAATCAGCATCAAGTCGTAGGTACATTTGCTTTTTATTTTAAAAAAGCTCGCGATCTAGAACTTGAAAATCTTCATCAACAGATTATTGATGCTTGCAGCAATTTATGTTCACTCGCCTTTGAACGTGAGCATACCAAACAACGTATCCGCCAATTGGCATTTTACGATGAATTGACAGGTTTACCGAACCGCAGTTTATTACTTGCAAAATCTGATCAGGTGATTAGTTCAAGTATTCGAAATGATGATCCTCTTGCGGTGCTGTATATTGATCTTGATCGTTTTAAAATGATCAATGACTCATACGGTCACTTTGTAGGAGATGAACTACTCTCTCAAATTGCAATTCGCCTGAAAAAGAATCTGCGTAGTGTAGATATTGTTGGACGATTATCAGGAGATGAATTTGCGATTATTCTCCCTGAATGTAGTCATCAACAAGCCCAGTTAATGATTGAGGAGTTACAAATTCATTTGGCAGAACCAATGAATATCAATCACTCTATTTTGAAGATGAGCGCAAGTATTGGGGTTGCCATGTTTCCAATGGATGGACGTGACATTGAAACCTTATTACACCGCGCTGATATTGCGATGGATCAAGCTAAAAATAATGGTCGTAGTCAATTCTGCTTCTTTAGCCATGAAATGAATGAATTGTTGCAAAATCATTTAAAACTCGAAAATGATTTACGACATGCGCTGTTTAATCATCAATTACATTTACACTATCAACCCCAAATTGATTTAGTTACAGGTTCTTTATATGGTGTAGAAGCACTAGCCCGTTGGACACATCCTGAATTTGGCGAAATTTCACCTGAGCGCTTTATTCCAATTGCAGAAGAATGTGGACTGATTACCGAATTTGGCTATTGGGTCCTACAAGAATCCTGCCGACAACTTGCAGACTGGCGCGCACAAGGCATTAATATTCCTTCTATTTCAGTAAATTTATCTCCAACTAGTTTTCACTGTATTCGACTACCAAATACAATTCTAGATATTTTAAATTTATATCATTTAAAACCTCAGGAGCTGACAATCGAACTTACCGAAAGTGTTCTTTTAGACAATCACCCTTGTACCATGAAAATTCTTCATGAAATTCATGCATTAGCTGTACATTTATCTATGGATGATTTTGGAACAGGGTATTCAAGTTTGAGTTATCTTCGTCGCTTACCCATCTCAGAATTTAAAGTCGATCGTAGTTTTGCGGCAGATTTAGAATATTAAGAACAATTAAATCACAGTTCGGTATTTGTGATTTCTTAGATAGTGAGTAGTGGTGTATATATGCCTTCTTCTGAACAAATCGTATGGCGTAAAAACTTAACTCCCGCATCTTTTATTATACTAGCAAGCGCTTGTTTTGTTATTGTTTCTATTGCTGTGTATTGGGGTATTTTTCTAAATACTCAACGCACCTTATATCAGCAAACCGAACAGCAAGCATGGGTTCGGGTTCGCCAAATTTCAAATGCTGTCTCGGTACAAGTTCAGACTCTCTTTACTGGGCTGAATTACAGCATGATTGATATGAAAAACAGTTATGAGCTACATGATGATGCGGCATTTCAACGTGCGATTCATAATGTCATCAGTGATTATCCGCAAGGTTCAATTATTCAGATTGCAATTGCTGATGCCCAAGGTCAAATTATTTATTCCAACCTAAAAAAAGTCAAAACTGGCAAAGATGCAGTTTACATTAATGACCGAGAGCATTTTCAGGTTCACTTAAAACAAAAAATAGATCTGTATATCAGCAAGCCTGTCATGGGGAAAGTTTCTAAAAAGTGGACAATTCAGCTAACCAAACCCCTTTATCGCCAAAATAAATTTATTGGAGTCATGGTTCTTTCTTTATCGCCTGATTATATCTCTAAATATTTTCAGAATATTTTTGATGATCCTGTGGATATCATTTTACTGGCGCGTGAAGATGGGACTTATTTAGCACGCTCACAATATCAAGATAAAATTTTAGGAAAATCCTTACCGAGTGAACGCTTATTTTTATTTAAACAAAAACCAGGCGGTGGAACATACGAAGCCAAAACAGGCCCAGATCAATTACAACGGATGTATGCTTGGAAGAAAATTGAAGGTTTCCCGCTTATTGTAAGTTCTGGGATTGAGCGTGAACATACATTTTCAGCCTTAGAAAATGCTTATCATCGTAACTTTATTTATAACTTGATCGGCACAATTTTCTTATTGGTGATTGTGCTGATTAGTGTATGGCTTGCTTTACAACGTCAGCGCAACCTTGCCATGCTGGTACAGCAAAAACGCCGTTTTATGTATTTGGCAGATGAAGTGCCTGGTGGCTTATTTCAGGTATGTATCCATGCAGATTTATCTATTTCACTGCCTTTTACCAATCCAAGTTTTTTTGAATTGCATGGCATTCAACCTTTCTCTGAAGAAAACTTTAAATTACGTTATTTGACCGCGTGTATTCATCCTGAAGATTTACATGAGCTACGTCAAACCATTCGTCATGCGCTATATCGTCATCAAGAGTGGGATGTCAAATACCGTGTCATTGATGCAGATCAATCTGTTCGTTGGTTACGTAATCATGCCAAAGCCCAGCCTGAAGAAGATGGTAGTATTTTATGGCATGGTTATGTTCTCGATATTACTCAAGATGAATTGTTGCAAGAAACCTTAAGACAAAAAGAAGAACATTTACGACTCACATTTATGGCTGTCCAAGATGGTTTATGGCAATGGAACTATGTGACAGATGAATTACAGTGGGATAATCGCTGCTATGAAATGCTAGGCTACGCCAATAATGCGTTTAAACTGTCTTTTCAAGATTTTTTAAATCGTTTTCTACATCCACAAGATTACGATTCGATGATGCAGCAGCTTTCTGAACATTTAAAATATAATCATGAATTTCGCCTTGAGGCTCGTTTAAAAACTGCCCAAAATACATGGTTATGGGTTGAATTACGTGGCAAAGTCATCCAGCGAGATTATGCAGCATTACCAACTAAAATGTTAGGAACCTATACCGATATTCAGAAACGTGTAGAACATTCACATTTGGTCAAAGCGGTACTCGACCGTAGTAACTCCTTGATTATTGTCACCAGTTCAGAACATGATATTTTATATGCCAATGAACGTGCAGCCACTGTATTCAATCTGCCTTATGGTGAACAAAAGACGAAAATTACATTTCATCGTCTTCACCAAAGTGACAATAGCGACCAAAAATGGGCTGAATTATTTCAGGCTGTACAACAGACAGGTACTGTCCGTGCCGAATGGCCGTTGTATATGCACAAAGGTCAAATGAATTGGTTTGATATACAAGGGGCTTTACTTGACCCTGAAAATCATTTAGGAAATGCCATTTGGACACTCAATGACGTCGATGCACGCCATCGTGCCGAATCTGGTCTAGTAAAAGCGCAACAACGTCTTGAAGCATTGGTCGAGCGTTTTCCTTCAGGAATTTTAGTAGTCGATGCAGGGATTGATGAAAAGCAACACACCGTTGCAGCCAATCAAATGTTGATTTCAACCTTAGGCTTCAATTTGTCTTTAAATGAGTTAATTGAACTTCCAACCTATGAACTTGAAAAATTACTCTATCAGGCGATTGGTTTTAACCTCAGCTTAATGTTGGACGAACCTGATGAAAACTTTAAGAAAACAATAATGTTGCCAGATGGTCGTTACTTAGAAATTGAAAATTTATCACTCATCCATTCACAGCACTTTCTTGGACAATGCTGGATCTTCCACGATATTACCCCTCAAAAAGAACGAGAATTTCAACTTGAAGTATTGGCTTCTACAGATGCTTTAACAGGTATTAGTAATCGTCGTGCATTCCTAAACCGCCTGCAAATTGAACTAGATGATATTCATAAAGGTTTAACACCTTGTTCAGCCTTAATTATGTTGGACATCGACCATTTTAAAGCCGTCAACGATACCTATGGACATGCAATTGGTGACTTGGTTTTAAAGCATCTTGTTAAAATTTTATCTGAGCATATGGGTAAAAATGACTTACTAGGTCGTTTAGGTGGCGAAGAATTTGTGATTTTGCTGTCCAATACCAATGCGATTAAAGCATTTGAACGTGCCGAATTTTTTAGAGAAAGCATTATTTCCAACCCTGCAATTGTTGCCAATATTGGCATGATTTCTTTTGCTGTCAGTTTAGGCATTTATATACTCAAACAACCTGAGGATTCGATTGAAAATAGTCTAGAACGTGCCGATAGTGCATTATATTTCTCCAAAAGAAATGGTCGAAATCGTTCAACGTTATGGCAAGAAACCATGCCAAAAAATAAAAAAAACATAGTTTAATGATTCTTTATATTTAAAAGGCTTTGTTGCACCAAGCTATTCTTAAGGGCTTCTTCAGCGATATAATTTTCAAATGAAGAAGCCTACACACAAAATCTACCGCACAACCAATTGGCCCGCATATAACCGAGCTCTCATTAATCGTGGGAATATTGCCATTTGGTTCGATCCAAAGACCCAGTGGTATGCACAATCACAAGGC
>NZ_BKNN01000048.1 GCF_008993995.1 Acinetobacter brisouii | reverse complement strand
GATATTCCTGAGTTTGTTGCAGTTGAAAATGGCAAAGAAAATGACATGGTACAAGGCCGCAAATTCCAGTTTCCTGCTGGCAGCATTGTAGTTTTTGATAAAGGCTATGTCGATTACCAATGGTATGCAAATCTGACTGCTCAAAACATTGGATTTGTCACACGTTTTAGGCCTAAATCTGTGTATCAGGTGATCCAGCAACATCCAGTGCTTGAATCCAAAGGTATTCTAAAAGATGAAACCATTCAGCTGAATAGCGCACATGCCCTAAAAAGAAAAGCCCCAGTGTTAAGAAGAATTGAATATAGAGATCAGCAAAGTGGCAAGCACTTTAGCTTTCTCAGCAATAACTTTCATTTAGCCGCCTCCACCATTGCGGCGATTTATAAAGATCGTTGGAAAGTTGAGCTGTTCTTTAAGGCGATTAAGCAGAATCTCAAATTAAAAGCGTTTCTAGGCCGCAGCAGGAACGCAATTCAGACACAAATCTGGATTGCGATGATCGCCTATTTATTGGTGAGTTTCGCTCAACATTTAGGAAAAACAGGTTGGACAGTTCAACGTTTACTCAGAATAATTCAAGTGAATTTGTTTGAAAGAAGAACTTTAAAAGCTTTATTTTCACCCGATAAAATACCCATAAAACAAGAGGAAGCTCATTTGAGCTTCCTCTTGTGAAAAATTGTGGGACAGCAATGGCCTTCGGGCTGCTTCTTCGTTTGCTTGATCAGATCAGATTTGCGACTGAATATAGTTTTGCAAACCAATCAGTTCGATCAAACGCATCTGTTTTTCTAACCAGTAAGTATGATCTTCTTCGGTGTCTGACAACTGCTGACGAAGCATGTCACGGCTAATATAATCACCTTTGTCTTCACACAACTTAATACCTTGAACCAACTTTTCACGCACATGATATTCCAGTGCAAGATCGGCTTTTAGACAGCTCACAACATCTGTACCGACATCGACATCATCACGCTGCATGTTAGGTGTGCCACCCAAAAACAACACACGGCGAATGATTGCATCGGCATGCGCGGCTTCTTCCTGCATTTCATGATCAATGCGTTCGTAAATTTTATTTAAGCCCCAGTCATCGTACATACGTGAATGGATCAGGTATTGATCACGAGCAGCCAGTTCGCCACCGATCAACATATTTAAATAGTCTATGACTTCTGGATTGCCACGCATGATGAAATTCTCCTTATAATATATGCACTAGTATGCAGCGTTTATCTAAAAAATGCAAAAAATAAATTTTATAAGTATATGATTTTCATAAAATTAAAATGATAAACATAAGCATTTGCACTTCAACTTGACTCATTTTATGACTGAAAAACAAGCCCTTAAATCACTTTAAGGGCTGAGACCATGACAAATGCAAGTTACAAATTTCAACATTCAACATTCATCAATGGCTCAAAACTTATTCAGCAATTATCTGCTGACCATACTCTGCCATCAGATTTAAAAAGTCAGATTCACTGATGACTTGCACACCTAGCTTTTCTGCCTTTTCAAGCTTAGAACCTGCTTTCTCACCTGCCACGACACATTTGGTCTTGCTCGACACACTTCCACTGACACGCGCACCCAATGCCTGAAGCATTTGTGTCGCCTGATCACGGGTCAGTTGCTGTAAGGTTCCTGTGAGCACCCAACTTTCACCATTGAGTGGCTGACGGGTCGGTGCTATTGGTGCATCCCACTCAATCCCTGCTGCCAGTAAACGCTCAACCACTTCAATATTATGCTGCGCCTGAAAGAAATCCACGATCCATTCTGCGGTGATATCGCCCACATCTGGGGTTTTCTTTAGGCTTTCAATATCGGCTTGACGCAGCGCATCAAAGGTTTGGAAGGTATTGGCAAGCATGCGCGCTGTGGTTTCACCCACACCACGAATACCTAGCGCATAAATAAAACGTGCCAAGGTAGTTTTTTTGCTGGCTTCAATCGCATCAAACAGGTTTTGAACAGATTTCTCACCCATTTTTTCAATACCAAGCAAAGTTTCTCGGTGCTGATGTAACTGGTAAATATCCGAAACATCATTGAGCAAATTCAGATGCAGTAAGGATTCCACCCAACGATCGCCTAAACCTTCAATATCCAAGGCTTTACGGGAAACAAAGTGGCGAATCGCTTCAATACGCTGCGCAGCACAGTACAAACCACCTGAACAGCGTGCCAAGGCTTCACCTTCGGGCATCACCACTGGAGAATCACAGACTGGGCACTGGCTTGGAAGCTGAATTTCTAAAGCATCATTTGGACGGAACTCAGGCCAGACTTTTTCCACTTTTGGAATCACATCGCCTGTCCGATAGACACTTACAGTATCCCCTACACGAACATCCAAACGGTGAATTTCACCAATGTTATGCAAAGTCACATTCGATACCGTTACACCACCAACAAAGACTGGATTTAAGCGAGCAACTGGTGTCAATGTCCCTGTACGACCAACCTGCCAGTCGATTTGATCAACCGTGGTCAATGCGGCTACCGCAGGAAACTTATACGCGGTCGCCCAACGTGGTTCACGACTCAAAAAGCCCAATTGCTGTTGCTGTTTTAAGCTATCGACTTTAATCACCATGCCATCAATTTCAACTGACAAATCAGGGCGTTCCTGTTGAATCTGTTGGTATTTTTCTTGAACTTCCTGAATCGACTGGCACAAAAACTGGCGTTCAGCGATTTCAAAACCAATCTTGGTTAACCATTGCAAGCTTTCATGCATTGAAGATAAACCATGATCAGGCTGACATTGAGCAATTCCATAGGCATAAAAAGCCAGCGGACGGGACGCCGCAATTTCAGGATCAAGCTGACGCAAACTACCTGCAGCAGCATTTCGCGGATTGGCAAAGGTTTTATCGCCACGTGCTTGCTGATCGGCATTAAGTTTTTCAAAGCCTGATTTTGGCATCAACACTTCACCACGAACTTCGAGCAAGTCAGGAATCTGAATTTCGCTGCTGTATAAGAATTTAGGCAGGTTGCGAATGGTTTTAACATTTTGAGTAATGTCTTCGCCTGTTTCACCATCGCCACGGGTTACACCACGCACCAAAACACCCTGTTCATACCACAGCGAAATGGCTAAGCCATCTAGTTTTAGCTCAACATCGTATTGAACCTGTTGGCTCGGTAATCGCTCCTCAACACGACGGGCAAAGGCAAACAATTCTTCTTGATTAAAGACATTGCCCAGCGACAGCATCGGAACGGCATGGGTCACACTTTCGAATTTGCTCAGTGCCTGACCACCTACTCTCAAAGTTGGTGTATCTTGCTGAATCAGTTCAGGATATTGTTGTTCTAATGCTTTTAACTGATGAAAAAGATGATCATATTCACTGTCAGAAATGCTCGGCTGATCCATCACATAATAGGCATGGTTATGTTTTGCCAAAATTTGAATCAATTGACGCATCTGTGTAACTATCGCGTTTGTATCCACCATAAAATTTCACCATATAAAAGGGCGGACATCGTCCACCCTAAAGTCTAAACTCAGCGCTTTAACTTAGTTGCTCTGTGCTGCTTGCGGTTTGTAATCAATAATTTGATGACGCCAATGTTCTTTTAACTGCTGTGTCAATTCACAGTTATTTTCATCGAACACTTTACCGTCGATGTCGCGGGCAATCAGGTTGGCAATGCTGACCATCATATCAAAGCCTGTTTGTGCATGTGGGTTGGGCAATGCCAAGAAAAATGCAAAACCTTGAACCTGCTCAGCCGATAGCGTTTCCAAATCAAAACCTGCTGGACCTTCATCGGTTACACGTAACACCGAAAACATCAGCGGACTTTCTTCTTCGGTATTTTCATAGCGATGGAAACACGACAATTCACCAAAACGTAGACCGTATTTCAGTAACACTTTCAGCGCACGGTCGCCAGACAAGACACGGCGCGGGTTCGAATAGACATTGAGTGCAAAAATATATTCGGCATTCGACAAGGCACTTTCATCGTCATAGCGTTGCTGCTCGTGCAAATGCATATCTAAAATTGAGCTTTCTTCTTCAAAGTCTGCAATCTCAACCGTCTCAACATCAGGATTTAGGCTAAGCGCAATTTCTTCTTTTTTAGCTTCTTCAGTTTCAACAGCTGCCGTTTCTTTTACCGTTTCAACTTCTGGTTGTTTGCTTTTTTGTACTACTGCCTCGGACGCTACAACTTTTTCAGCAGCAACATTTTGTGCTGTGTCTTCAGTTTTCTTCTCAATAACAGGCTCAGCTTCTGCTACCGCTTCAGTTTTATCATCTTCATCTAGATGAGGTTCAACACGCTGCTCTAGAGCTTGTGCTTTAGACAACTGATCACGTACAAAACGTGGAATCACAGGCTGATTGGTTTCAGGGTTAATGTGCAATTCCGACTCAAGCGATGGCACATATTCTTTCGGTTTTCGAAACATCAAAAACAACCCCAATAAAATAATAGCAACCGCGATCACAATACCTACGATTGTGGTGATTTCCATACTATGACTCCGCAACTAACCCGTATTCTTTCGCTTCTTCTAAATTCACAGTCACCAATTTAGATGTGCCTGGTTCAGGCATTGTAACACCCAATAAATCGGTCGCCATGGTCATTGCCAGTTTATTATGCGTGATGAAGACAAATTGTACCTGCTCGGACAATTCCTGCACCAAATTGCAAAAACGCTGTACGTTGGCATCATCCAGCGGCGCATCAACTTCATCCAGTACACAAAACGGTGCTGGATTCAGACGGAAAATCGCAAAGACCAGTGCCAAGGCGGTCAGGGCTTTTTCTCCGCCCGACAATAATGCCAAAGTACTGTTACGTTTACCCGGTGGTCGAGCCATCAATTTCACACCCGACTGCCAGTCACTTTCTAAACTCAGACTGGCTTCTCCCCCATTAAACACTTTTGGAAAGAGTTCCTGCAACTCCAGATTGATCTGTTCGAAAGTTTGCATAAATAACTTTCGGGTTTCCTGATCAATACTTTTCATGGCTTGCTGTAACTGTTCCACCGTGTTTTGCAAATCTTGCATTTGGTGCGTCAGTTCTTCATAGCGCTGTGCCACTTCTTCATATTCTTGTGATGCTGCCAAATTCACCGCACCAATTTTGTCGAATTGCTGCTGCGCTTTTTGTAATTGTGCCTGATGCGCTGTAAGCTCAATATCGACCACTTTTAATTGCTCAGCATTGAGCTGTTCAAGTTGTTCGCTATAGTGAGTCAAATCGGATTTGGCTGCCTGCCATGCCAGTCGTTTTTGCTCCAGCAATTCACGGACTTGCTCATCTTGCTGCTGCAACTGATGGCGCTGCTCGGTCAGATGCTGCTGTTTTTCCTGAACCGTATTGAGTTCAAGTTGCCATTCCTGCCATTGTTTTTGCAGTACCGCTGTTTGTTGTTGCTGTTCTTCAAACTGCGCCTGCAAACTTGGTAACTCAAGCTGAATCGGTTGCAATACACTTTGTGCTTGCTGAAGCTGTTGTACACACTGCGCGTATTGGCTTTTTAAAAAGCTTAGATCTTTTTCGAGCAGTTCAATTTGTTGTTGCTGCTGTTGCAGTTGCTGCTTGCTGTCTTGTAACTGACCTTGCACTTGCTGACGTTGCTGCTGCTGTTCTTCACATTGCTCAGCCAGATCATCGACCTGATATTGCAAGGTTTTATAATGAGGTAATGCTTGTTCTAACTTCATCGCTAACGCATGCAGATCAATCTCCAGATCATCCTTTTGCATGGCATCTTCTTCGATTTGCAGATCGAATTGCTGGAGTTGCATCTGCAATTGTTGCTGCTGTACAGCAAAGGCTTGCTGCGCACTGTGCAATTTTGCAACCTGCACATCCAGTTGCTGTTGCTGTTGACGGAGTGTTTTCGTCTGCTGTTGCAGGGTTTGAATCTGTTGCTGCGTGGTCTGTAAAGCCTGTTCAGCATCGCTTGTCTGTTGCTGCAAAGCCTGTAACTGCTGCTGCCCTTCTGCCTGTTCCTGCTCAATTTCCTGCAAACGAATACGGTGACTCAATGCACCTTGTGCCGCCTGACTTTGCTCGTCATACAGCAGCCCGATAACCCAATCTTGACCCAGCAAATAACCATCCAAACTCAGTAAGCTTTGCCCTGCCTGTAGTTCAGTTTGTAAAACCTGTGCCTGAGTAAAATCAGGGACAATCGCGACCTGCTGCCACAACGAGTTTTGTGGGTAAGCAATCCAACTGGCGAGTGTTGGCAAACCTAGAAGTTCAGTCTGCACCGTCGTTTCAGTGACGTGCAGTTGCCTTGCTTGTTCAGGACTAAATGACGCTTCTTCTGCGAACACCTGTGCAGATAGCCACTGTGCCAGATATTTCTCCACCAATCCTGCATGAGGTTTGGCGACCTCGTGTAACTGCAAAACTTGCATCAACTGCTGGGCTGATGACTGCTGTTTTGGCTGTTGCTTGATCATCAGTTTTTGCAGGTTATTTTGTTCAGCCTGCAAGATTTTGAGCTGTGACTGCTGCGCAGCCAGTGCTTTTTGCTGTTGCTGTACAATTTCTTGTTGCTGCTGTTTTTGTTGTTCAAATGCGTGAAGCTGCTGTTCAGCCTGCTGCAATTGCTCGGCAACACGCTGCTGTTGCTCAGTAAAGTCGTCCAGTTCAGGTTGAGCCACCTGCGCCTTGACCTGTTGGTATTGCTGAGCCAGTGTTTCTTTTTGATGTTCTAGGCGCAGAATATTTTTATTGAGTTGCTCCAGTTGTGACTGCATTTGTGCATGCTTTTGCTGTTGCTGCTCAACTTGGGTTTTAACCTGTTGATACTGCTGCAATGCGGTTTGATATTGTGCAGACAAATCTGAATTTTGCTGTTGTTGCTGTTGATCATTTTGCTCGGCATGCTGAACCGCTTCAGCCAATTGCTCACACTGTTCATGCAAGGTATCCAGTTGCATTTCAGTCAGTTGTAACTGCTCTTTGAGCTGTGTTTTTTGCTGTTCAAGCTGCACAACTTGCTGACTGTTTTGTTGCTGAATATTTTGCTTTTGTTCAACATTGAGTTGCAGTTCCGCCAGTTTTTTCTCAGCAGTTTGCCAAGCTTGCTGCAATGGCATGGACTGTTGAATCAGGCGTTGAAACAAACCACTGGTTTCTGTCAGGTCATGTTCCACTGTGTTCAGTTCCGAACGCACCAGTTTAAACTGCTCACCAAACTCGGTCATTTGCGCGGTATATTCCTGCTGCAAGCGCTGGCTTTGCTGACATTGGAACGACAAAATTTCAATTTTTAAGGTACGGACTTGCTGTTCAAGCTGTTTGTATTGAACTGCGGCTTCGGACTGGCGTTTCAGGGTTTTGAGTTGGGCTTTCAGTTCGTGAGCAATATCTTCCAGACGTTCCAAGTTCTGCGTGGTATGTTCCAGATGTTGCAAAGTTTCACGACGGCGTGCCTGATAACGCGATACACCTGCGGCTTCTTCCACAAACACGCGCATTTCTTCAGGTTTGGCATCGACCAAACGGTTGATCATGCCCTGTTCGATAATCGCATAAGAACGTGGCCCCAAGCCTGTTCCCAAGAAAATATCGGTAATATCACGGCGGCGGCAGCGCGTACCATTCAGAAAATATTCCGATTTTCCCTCACGCGTCACCTGACGGCGCACCGCCAGTTCGGAGTAGGCATTGTACATGCCACCGAGTTTGCCCAACGTATTTTCAAAACGCAGTTCGACACTCGCCACGCCCACAGGTTTCCGTTTGGCTGTTCCTGTGAAAATCACGTCCTGCATGCTGCCACCACGTAACTGGCGCGCACTCGACTCGCCCATGACCCAGCGAATGGCATCAATGACGTTGGATTTTCCACAACCGTTTGGCCCCACAATCGCACTACGGTTCGCTTTAAAGTGTAATGTGGTACTGTCGGCAAATGACTTGAAGCCTGAGAGTTTTAAACTGCTTAAACGCATACTGTCCTAATTAATGACGTGAGCGACGTGCCCATGCCAACTCGATCTGTTTCATTCGTGTCAGGGAGTCCAACACAAGCCCTCGCAAGTGTCGGCAAAAATCGTGCATAAATAAAGTGGCTTGTTGCAAATTTTGGGTCAAAATAGCATCAATCATCCATTTTATGCGATTAAAGGTTTCCTCCAAATCCCGCCGCGAAGTATTCAGGATTAAAAAATAACAACGGCGCAGCGCAGGGAACAAATCCTGAAAGAACTGGGCGAAATACAAATTATGGAATTGCGCCACATGATTCAGTAGAAAATAAAACCACAAATCATAAAACTGTTCGGATTGCATCTGTTTGACATGCAGTGCCAGTTGCAATTCGAGCTGTTCAATTTTTTGTTTTTCGCTAGATGCATGCTGATAGATAAAACATTGAATCAACTGACTCAACAACATGTCACAACTTTCAAAGAGCTGATTGACCTGCTCCACACTCATTTCCGTGACAATTGCCCCGCGGCGTGGATAAATCTCGATTAAATGGGTACGTTGCAATAGCAATAAAGCTTCACGTACTGAACCCCGACTGACTTGCATTTCTTTGGCAATGCGTAGTTCGGGAATACGCTCTCCCTCTAACAATTCGCCAGTAATGATTTGCTGTGCAATCCGATCTGCAATCTGTTCGGCAAGACATTGTTGTGCGGACTGCTGAAGCATGTTTCACCTGCTGAATTTTTTAATTTTGTTTTTAATGTGTGCTGTGTAAAAGTTGTATCACACCCTGATAAATAAAATAACTCCCCACCGTAAAAAGTAAGCCACTAAAGCATTTTTTCAACATGGCTGGGGACAAGGCATGCGCCACTTTTGCCCCAAACTTGGCGGTGACAAAACTCATAATACTAATACCAATAAAGGCATAAATATGCACATAACCAATCGCATGCGGAATCTGTACGCTCTGTTTAGCACCGAACCACATAAAACCTAATGCACCTGCAACCGCAATCGGGAAACCACAAGCGGCTGAAGTCGCCACCGCTTTTTGCATCACCACGCCATGTTTGTTTAAGTACGGCACAGTCAGTGAGCCACCCCCAATTCCAAAAATTGCAGAGGCGACACCAATTCCCGAACCAGCGAGTGCCTGTTGCCAAACTGTAGGGAGTTGTTTTGAGGTATCCACCGTTTTATTGGCACCAAAAAACATACGCTGTGATACCCAAATTGCAAATACTCCAATAATCAGTTGCAAACTATGCCCAGATAGAACATCGGCAACGCCTGCCCCTAAAAATGAACCGATCACCAAGCCTGGGGCAATATTACGCACTACCGTCCACATCACCGCGCCTTTTTGATGATGCGCCATAATCGAGCTTAAAGAAGTAACCATAATGGTTGCCAGTGACGTCCCGAGTGCCATGTGCATTATCAGGTCGGGCGCATAATGCTGTTGGGTAAACACAATATATAAAATCGGCACAATAATCAGTCCGCCACCCACGCCAAACAGCCCTGCGGTAAATCCTGCAATTGCACCAATCAGTAAATATATGATTAACTCCATCTTATGTTTTCCCACGAATGATTGATTATGGATGCGGATACTCGTCAATTACAGCAGCTACTCGAACAGTCCAACTGTACCCCCGATATTGTATTGCTGAAACACAGCACAACATCGACCAATGACGACGTCCGTGCACTGGCGCAACAAGGCATGCATACGGCTTTGGTATGTAGTGAAATACAAACACAAGGGCGTGGACAACATCAGAGACAATGGGTTTCACCACAAGGAAACATCTATTTAAGCACAGTCATTCATACCAAAACAGCAATTGATGGACGTTTGGCATTAGAAGTTGCCTTAAATCTGATTCATATGCCTGTACTCAAAGACTTTGATTTACAGATTAAATGGCCCAATGATCTCTACAGCAATCAAGGCAAATGGGGCGGCATACTGGTCGAGCCAATTTCTGCGCATCAAGCAATCGTTGGGGTCGGCATCAACATTATCACCCCACCCGATCTGCAAAATTTAGATCAGGCAGTCACTTCTCTGAGTGAACTCGGACTGCATAATCGTAGCCGAATCGAACTGATTCATGACATATATGTGGCGATTCAGCAGGCAGGCGCATGGTTTAATCATGGTTGCTACAATTTGGCTGAACGCTTTAATCGCGTTGCGATGTTTAAAGGTGAACCTGTTGTTTTCGAACATCAGCAAGGAGTTGCTGAAGGGGTTTTCCTCGGCATTCAAAATGATGGTGGCATTCTCCTCAGCACAACGCAAGGACAAACCGTTTATTATCAGGGACGTTTACGCCTACTTCCTTCTGCACAGTAATCCGAGAATATCATGCAAAATTTATGGCTCGATATTGGGAACACACGCCTAAAATACTGGATTACCCAAGGTACGGATGTGATTGAACACGGCGCAGAGCTGCATTTGCAATCCCCTGCCGATTTATTACTGGGCTTAGTTCATCACTTTAAAGCGATGCAGATTAGTCGTATCGGAATTTCTTCGGTACTGGACAAGAAAAATAATGACCGTATTAGCCGCATTTTAAAACGGCTCAATGCCCCGCTTGCGATTGCCAAAGTGCAGCGAGAATACGCAGGTTTGCATTGTGGTTATGAAGATATTCAGCAACTCGGGATTGACCGTTGGCTGCAACTTTTGGCAGTGGCAAATCCTGATCAGAATTTGTGTGTGATTGGCTGTGGCACTGCCCTCACCATTGATTTGACTCAAGGTATGCAGCATTTGGGGGGCTATATTCTGCCAAATCTGTATTTGCAACGCGATTCCCTGATTCAAAACACCAAGGGCATTAAAATTCCAGATTCAGCCTTTGAGAACCTAGCACCTGGACGAACAACCGTCGATTGTGTACATCATGGAATTTTGCTTGGGCTAATTAGCACTATTCAAAAAATTTTAGAGCAATCACCACGCCAGTTGATTCTCACAGGGGGTGATGCGGCATTATTTGCCCCTTTTTTACAGGATTATCACCCGATTGTTGAATCAGATCTCTTGCTTAAAGGTCTACAACACTATACTTTGCATCACAAAAACAATACCTGAGCTTAGGATTATCATGAAAAATCATTATAAAGTACTTGCGTTACTGACTTGCGGCGCTATTGTCACTGCATGCCAAAACCCAGCATCTGTACAGCCTCCTGTCACACAGACACCTGTTCAATCAACCACCAATAATCAAAATATTGTTGCCTATTTTTCTTCTATGCAAACAGGCGGGGTTTTACTGACCAATGCGCATAATGCCGATGTCTATCGTGTCCTCATCAAGCATGACGAGCATGGCTATTTGGTGCAGGACTTTTTTCAGGCATCGAAACAGCCGCAATCTAGCCCTGTATTGCTGAGCAATCCTGCGGATCTCAAAAATGTTGCACCCACATCAATCATTGGAGATCTCACGCTGTACTATCGAAATGGCAAGGTGTATCAACAAGCCACTTATAACCCTCAGCATCAGCCGATTGGACGAGCAACTACCTACACTGCTCAAGGCAAACTGATCATGCAAGAAGATAATCGCAGTGATGGTTCATATTCAGGTCAATTTTGGTATCCTGAAAATCTACACTTGGCACTCTCTTTTGAAATGAATGCCAAAAATCAGGTGACTTCTGCCAAAGGCTGGGATCGTCAGCAACATGCCATTGCAAACAGTCAATGTTTTGCTGAAAAGACGCTCAATCCTCAAAACACAAATGACCCATGCTATCAATTGCTGATGCAGTTGTATCAGAATAATGCCACTCTGGCAGATTAACATCGGTTCACGATCACCAAGCAACTGTATCAGTGACCAATGGGGGCAATCATGAAAAATATATTTCGAATACTGGCTTTTAGTTCTGGTTGCCTCATTTCACTTGGAACATCTGCAACCTTACTCAGTCAATATCAATCTACTGGACTGATTGTGGCTTATTTTTCTCCGATTCAGTTTGGCAATGAGTATTCCCCTACTCCACTGACAACAGGCTACTATCGGGTGATCAAACAGAAAAATTCACACGATCAATACTTAGTACAGGACTTTTATATTGAAAATCGACATAAACAGTCCGATCCTTTTTGGCTAGATAATGCTCAGGACTTACACAGTTTTGACCCTATATCGATTAAAGGAAAAATTAAACTATACTATCCTACTGGTGAGGTCTTTTTTACAACGCAATATAATGCCAAGCATCAATTGATTGGGACAAGCCAACTTTACAATCGACAAGGCAAAGTACTTTCAAAAGATGTTGTATATGCTGATGGCTCAACTCAAAGCCATTATTGGTATAGCCCAAATGTCCTCGCGCTAAAAGTGAAGTTCGATAAAAACTGGCATGTCTTACACGCACAAGGTTGGGATACACATGGTCAAGCCATTCCTGAAAATGAATGCTTTGCTGAAAAATCTTTAGAGCCTCAAAATCAGCTTGATCCTTGTTATTTACTAATGAATCTGCTGAATCATCGCAATCAGACGCTCACCGAAGAAGAACCATAAAAAAAGGCGCAATCTGCGCCTTTTTTTATCTTCAGAATATTTTATTTTTTCTGATCGTTGTTGCCGAACAATGGACCCATGCCACCGCCGCCACCAAACTGTTTTTGCATACCGCTGAGCGAACGCATCATTTTGCCAATACCCGATGGATTGGCAAATTTCTTCATCATTTTCGCCATTTGCGCATGTTGCTTGATCAATTTATTGACTTCAGCAACATCCATACCACAACCTGCTGCAATACGTTTTTTACGGCTTGGGTTCATCAAGTCTGGATTACGGCGCTCTTTAAGCGTCATCGACAAGATAATCGCTTCCATTTTCTTGACTTGTTTTTCAGGATTAGCTTGCTGGATCGCTTGTTGCAAACCTGCTCCGCTCATACCTGGCAACTTATCCAAGAAGCCCATCATGCCGCCCATTTTGCTCATTTGCTCAAATTGCGTCAGCATATCTTCAAAGTTGAAGCTGCCGCCTTTTTGCAATTTTTTCGCCATTTTTTCGGCTTTTTCTTTGTCGAGTTTGCGTTCAACTTCCTCAACCAAAGACAGCACGTCACCCATACCCAAAATACGTTGGGCAATACGTTCTGGGTGGAATGGTTCAAGCGCATCGAGTTTTTCACCCATACCCAAGAACTTGATTGGCTTACCTGTAATAGCACGTACTGAAAGTGCTGCACCGCCGCGTGCATCACCATCAGTTTTGGTCAGAATTACACCTGTCAATGGCAAGGCATCATTAAATGCCTTAGCTGTATTTGCCGCATCCTGACCCGTCATGGCATCAACCACGAATAAAGTTTCAGTTGGCTTAACCGCTGCGTGCAATTCTTTAATTTCGTCCATCATGTCTTCATCGACATGCAAACGACCTGCTGTATCGACAATCAAGACATCGGCAAATTTGATTTTTGCCTGTTCGATAGCACGATTGACGATATCAATCGGTTTTTCTGTCGGTTGAGACGGAATAAATTCTGCGCCAACTTCACCTGAAACCGTTTCTAACTGTTTAATCGCCGCAGGACGATAAACGTCAGCAGAAACCGTCATGACTTTTTTCTTTTGGCGCTCTTTTAAAAAACGTGCCAATTTTGCTGCAGTGGTGGTTTTACCCGCACCCTGCAAACCTACCAATAATACAACCACTGGCGGTTTCGCTGCCAAATCAAGGGTTTCGTTTTCCGCACCCATCATTTTGGTCAGTTCATCATGCACAATCTTGACAAAAGCCTGCCCTGGAGAGAGCTGGCTCATGACTTCTTGTCCAAGTGCCTGTTCCTTAACTTTCGCGATAAACTCACGCGTTACAGGTAAGGCAACATCCGCCTCTAGAAGTGCCATACGCACTTCTCGCAGGGTGTCTTTAATATTGTCTTCGGTCAGTTGGCCTGTACCGGTAACATTTCTTAAACTCTGTGAGAGTCGTTCTGTTAAGGTGTCAAACATTGCAAATTCCGCTTAAAATGGTCTGTTGCAAAAAAATCTTTCTCAAAAATAGAAAATTTATGCATGAAATGCTATAGGATACTTGAGTTCACATCGAAATTATATCGCATAGCATGAATATTCATTATTCCAACAAAGGTTTGACATGATCAGTCTCCCCTTGGTGTACACGATACTGGCTTTAATCGCTTATACCACTGGTTTTTGGTACTCCTTTATGCACTTATTGGCGAAGCGTGAGCCAAACCGTTGGTTTATTGGCATCATTCTGAGCATAGGTCTGTTGTTGCATGGTTATATTTTACAACATGACATGCTAACAACACATGGGGTCAATTACGACGTTTTCAACCTAATGTCGTTTACTTCTGGGTTAATGCTTCTCTTGAGCGCAGTATATAGCACCTATCGTCCCGTTCTTGCCCTCAATTTGCTGGGCATTCCTGTTGCAGCGACAGGGCTTATTTTTGGTTTTGCATTTAGCCAACCCAATCAGTTTATTGAAGAACACTCTTTTGGGCTAGATGCACATATCATTTTATCATTATCGGCTTATGCTGTCTTACTCATGGCAACCATTCAAGCCGTCTTGATGTGGTTCCAAGACCGCGAGTTAAAGAAAAAACAAAAACGGTTGTGGGTCAATCTACTCCCCCCTTTTCAGGTCATGGAGTCATTGCTGTTTGACATGCTGATCACAGGTTTTGTGGTTTTAACGGTGGCGCTCAGTTTGGGTTTCTTTACTGTAGATAGCTTCTTGGGACAACATTTGGCACATAAAACAGTATTTAGCATTATCTCATGGATTGTTTATGGTGTGTTGCTCGTTGGTCACTTTAAGTTTGGCTGGCGTGGACAAAAAGCCATTCGTTTTACTTTGATTGGCTTTGTATTGCTTGCTGTGGGCTTTATTGGCAGTAAGTTTATTTTGGAGATGATTTTAGGTCGCTAATGAGGTGACCTAGTCGCCTCTCTGTTACATAAATTAATTTGCGACCCACTTGGCATTTTTATAAAAAAAAGTTATTCTTTTCAAAGATATAAAATTTGTATTTTAATTATTTAAATCATTGTTATTATATATTTTGCCAATTAAATTTGAACAAATTTCAATCAAATTATCTAATTAATAAAAATATTTACCTGTTTTTACATATCTTATTTATCAAAAAACAAACACAATGAATAAATAATACTACAGACATTTTATTGGAATATTTTATCTATTCATTTTTTCGATTTCATATTAAATTCGACATACCATAAAATGAGTTACAGGCTCAAAAGATGATAAACAACAATACACGATCTCCATCAACATCGCTCATACAAACATCATCTTGCTGTAATACATGCAAACATATTATGCCCACGCAAAAAATTAACCCTCAGTTTAAAGGTCTGATTGCAACTTATGATGCAAATCACTACTGTATGCTTGAATGCTTAAACCAAAATTTTGAAAAATCTAAATAACTGTTTTCATATAGATTTTATTAAAATTCTGATACATCTTCATTTTATATTTTAATCAAACTAACCTTTATTATCTAAAATTAAAAATCTAACAATTCCTAGAAAAAGATCGACAGCGTTGTACAATTTGCGTATAACGCTGTTTTTATTTTTAGGGCAATCGCTTTGAAACTGATTCTTGCACCAATGGAAGGCTTAACCGATCCGATTATGCGTGATGTGCTGACGCATGTCGGCAGTTTTGACTGGTGTGTCACAGAGTTCATTCGCGTCACCAACTCAGTTTTGCCTGATCATATTTTTCATCAGTTTTGCCCTGAATTACTGAATGGTGGAAAAACAGCTGCGGGGACACCCGTGCATGTGCAATTTTTAGGTAATGATCCTGAAATGTTGGCAGCCAATGCTGTCCGTGCAGTGGAACTCGGTGCTCCTGCTATCGACCTGAATTTTGGCTGTCCTGCCAAAACTGTCAACCGTCACCGTGGTGGTTCTATTCTGCTTGATGAACCCGATGTCGTGCATATTTTAGTGAAAGCAGTTCGCGATGCCGTGCCTGCTCACATTCCTGTGTCTGCCAAAATGCGTTTAGGTTATCTCGATGAAAACCACACCATGGACAATGCCCACGCCATTGAAGATGCAGGTGCAAACTGGCTGACGGTGCATGCGCGTACTAAAGCCGATGGTTATACCCCGCCTGCCTTCTGGGAAAAAATTCGCCCCATTCGCGAAGCACTCAAAATCAATGTGATTGCCAATGGTGAAATCTGGAATTATCAACATGCCAAAGCATGTCAAGCCCAGTCAGGCTGTGAAGATTTGATGCTGGGTCGTGGTGCAGTTACCACGCCTGATTTGACGCAATGTATTCGCCAGAAATCTGATCAGGCTTTGCTCTCTTGGCAGGAGTTGGTCGAACTACAAATTCGCTTCCTGAATGGCCCAAGCAAAACTGAAATTGGCATGGTCGGACGTTATAAACAATGGCTCGGCATGATGAGCAAAGCCTACCCTGAAGCCAAGCAACTTTGGGATGAAGTTAAACGCATTAAAGTGCTAGAGGATGTGATTCTACAGTTACAACGCAGTATCGCACCCTAAACCATGTTCATAAAGCTGTACCTGTTGCTTGAGCCAGTCCAAAAACAGACTGGTTTCAGGTTGCAAAGTCTGCCCTTCAGGTATCACACTCCAGTACGCCCACGGATATGCCACCACAGTAAAGCTTCAACAACAGATGGAACACACTGACGTTTTTCAACGCTATGCCTATCCACAGGATTAACTGATAGAGGGATGCTTGACTTCGCATCCCTCATACTTATTTCACCTGACTGACATAACTCGGTAAATCCCAAGCACCACCCAATAAAATCATACGACACATGCCCGTAGTCGCATCTAAGCTTTTCATGAAGTTCTGACCATTCCAGACCCACTGGGCATGCCACCAACAGTCTCCCAAGCCACGACCTTTTTGTGCTGCATCAATCACACTATTCTCATAGCCTGAAGCACTCACCGTCACCAATTGCGGTTTATACGGTTTTTGCTGTTGAATCACCCAGTAGCCATAACCTTCGTTATATGCGCCACGCCAACATAATCCACTCACCAGTAAGCGTTTATTCGGTAAAACTGCTTCGACTTGTGGCTCAAATTTGGTGTATTCATTATTTTCAGTCAGGCTCGAACATTCACGCTCATCGGATTTGTTTTTTGCTTGCTGTACTTTCAAGTTTTGGGTCAGAAGACTCCAATCTACTTGTTTTTGCCAAAGCTTTAAATTGGCGACTGGAATTTTCTGTTGATGAATAATCGGCATCGGTAAAGCAGCTAAAACTGACTTCTCGGACTGATTACCCACACGAATCAAGGCAGATGGGGTATTTAATCGACCTTGCTGTTCATCGAGTTTCAGTAAGACTGCATTTGCACCCTCACTCGACAGTTCCCAACGGGATTTTCCCGCAGCAAAATAAATACGCTGGCTGCCTTTTAAAGCACTTAACAAGGCACGGGTTTGTACTAGATTAAAATTCCCAGCAGCATCTTTTAAGATTATTTTGCCTAAATTTTGCTGACCCACCCAGAAATCCACGGCTTTAGGAATCGCAGGATCACCTTCATCGCCCACATCGGCAAGTTGAAGCTTGGCAGTAACCAACTGATTCACACCCGCCTTACGCGTCAGCAATACAGATACTCTTGCGTGTGCATCATCACTGGAATATCCTGCTGCACGACAAGTTCTAGTATTGTCACAAGTCATTTCCCAGTCTTTATATTGAAATGAGCCATCATCTGCATGGGCAAAAACTGCCATGCCGCCAAGTAACATACCCACTGCGATACTTTTTTTCATTTTCACTATTTTTATCAGATACAAAAAAGCTGATTATGCCGAAAACGATTACTTTTATGCTGTAACAAAATTGCAAATCACTTGAGAATAAATCATGTTACCCATTTTTAAAACAAGCTTCATTTCAGGCTGCTTATGTCTTGCCATAAACTCTACCGCACATGCAGATTGGTCTGAAAACGAAACCCAACAACTTAAATTTTGTACCACGCTCGCAACCATAAATAGCCAAGCCGAACAGCATTATAAAAAAGCACAGTATCTACAAGCCCGCAAAGTTTGGACGGAACATGTGGGATATTTGGAAAGCTGTTTACGCATGAAAGAAGATCCGAGTGACCAAGCCAAACAGATTTTCACTGCAAAAAATTCTGCTTATTTGACCCAAAACAGTTTGGATACCTTATATAACAGCATTGCCCTGACCTATATCAAAACTCATGACTATGGCAAAGCCAAAGCGTGGCTGAGCCTTGCGCCTCAATCGCCAAAAACTGCATTCAATTTAAAACTGATTCCACAACATTCAACCAACAACAGTGTCGCGGGTGAATACTGGAGGTATGCAGGCTTAGGCGCTTGGCAAAGCTATACCGTAAAAGCCCAAGCCCATCAGCAATATCAGATTCATTTTGAAGGTTTATATTTTGGTTTAAATGGTTTGCTCTATGGGCCAAATCTCGGTGAGTATGAATATCAAGGGAAAATTCAAAATCGACAATCGACTTGGAGCTATCCTGATCCAATCGAGCATGATTTTTGCCGAATTGAACTCAAATTCCAACCAGATCGACTGCATGTCACCACAACGACCAATGGTTCACCCGACAGCAGTTGTGGCTTCGGACACAATGTCACCGCAGATGGTGATTACCTCAAAGTTTCCTAAAAATACTGTAAAAATAACAGGTCATTCATTTTAATCATGAACAGTAAAGACAAGTCGATGATCCTCAACGTATAATTTCAGGATTCAGTTAAAAAACCGTACTCACAGTACATTTTTAATCACAAGACCTTCTTTGACTGGGGAAAATACAACTTGAATCTTGGGCTAAATCGCATTCGTCAAGTGACCTACAATGCATCGCTGATGTATAACTTCCGTATGGCTATCGCCTTTATTGGAACAGCTTTTGTGCCTTATTTTCTGCATTTTCAACTGGCAACAATCCCGCTGACATTAGGCGTAGTTGCAGCAGGATTAAGCGATATTGATGACCGCTTTACGGTTCGTATTTTAAATCAGTTCTATACCTATTTGGGGTTCTTTATTGCGGCAAGCTCAGTTCAACTGTTATTTCCCCACCCCTTTGTCTTTGCATTTAGTTTAATTATTGCCTGTGTTGTACTGATTTTATTAGGCTCTTTAGGACGACGTTATGCCACAATTTCATATGGCTGTTTAGTCATTTCTGTGTATGCCATGCTCGGTGTGCATTTGTTTGATGAATGGTACATGCAACCTCTGCTATTGATTATTGGGGCGGTATGGTATGGCCTACTCTCAACCATCAGTTTTTTACTGTTTCCGATTCGTCCCGTACAAGTCAAATTAGCGCAAAGCTATGCTTGTCTTGGTGATTTTTTATTTGCAAAATCCAACTTGTTCGATGTCGATATGACACCAGAAAGCTATCGACAAAGCATGATTGATTTGTCGATGGAAAATGGCAAATTGATTGCACTGTTTAATGACATGAAAACCGCGCTACTCACCCGCCTAAAAGGTGACCGTGGGCAAAAAGATACGCGTCGCAGTTTACAATATTATTTTGTTGCGCAAGATATTCATGAACGTGCCGATTCAGCTCATATTGACTATCAACAACTGGCAGATAACTTTAAGCACAGTGATGTACTTTTCCGCTTTCAACGCATTTTATCTTTGCAAGGTAAAGCCTGTAAGGATTTGAGTGACAGCATCATTAAGCAAACACCTTATCGGCACAACACACGCTTTAAACATGCGTTTGAAAACCTACGCTTATCTCTCAAAAAATTACCAGAGCAATATCCTGACGATCCCATTTGGGTCAATGCGCTCCTATCACTCTATCAAAACTTAAAAGCGATTGATGGACAGTTACGCAACCTAGAAGCAGAACGTGCCATAAGCATGGAAATGAGCAAACAACAAGATCAACAACTCAAAGATGATGATCTAAAAGGTTGGGCAGATATCAAGGTACGCATTATGCAGAATCTCACCCCTGAATCTGTTTTATTTCGACACGCGATTCGCTTATCTACTGTACTGTTTTGTGCTTATATTTTTGTACAGTTCACCCATGATCATATTCAATATGGTTACTGGATTCTATTAACCGCATTATTTGTTAGCCAGCCTAACTTTAATGCAACCAAACGTCGCTTACGTCTGAGAATTTGGGGCACGTTACTGGGTATTCTGATCGGATTAGCCATTTTAAAATTTGTTCCTTCCCTTGAGGGACAATTAATCATGCTCATTTTAAGTGGCATATTGTTCTTTGAACTCCGCAGTAAACAATATGCCCAAGCCACAGCATTTATCACCATTTTAGCTTTAATCAATTTTAATCTTGATGGAATGGGTACAACAGCAGCTTTCCCACGCATGATTGACACGCTGATTGGTTGTGGCTTTGCATGGTTTGGCGTCACCTTTATTTTCCCTGACTGGAAATTCCGTCGTCTGCCCCATAGTATTCGCCGTGCATTCAATGCCCAATGCGACTATTTAGCTGAAGTCGTACTCCAATACCGCCAAGGTCGAAACAACGGGCTAGATTATCGTGTTAAACGTCGTACCGCACATAACCGCGATGCGGAACTGGCTTCACTGATTTCAACACTGGCAACAGAACCTGATTTTGACCCTAGTCAAAAAACAGCAGCATTTGACCTACTCTGCTTGAGCCATACCTTTTTAAGCTATATTGCTGCACTCGGTGCACACCGTGAGCAAATTCAAGATCCTGAAATTCTGACTTTGCTCGATACTGCACTAGATGACATTCGTGGCGCTCTCCTGCGTGATGAACGCCCAAATTTAAATGCGCCAAATATGGTACAAAATATTCGACAACGTTTATCACAAAATAATCAGGATGATCAGAAAGCATTGATAATTTTGCAGCAACTTTCGCTAATGTTTGGCATACTGAACCAGCTCATGACCTTAAAACAAAATTTAAGTAATGAGCACAATACCGATGCCAGTGAGTTGGCATCTCTGTAAAAGCTGCGATTTTGGTGTAATATGTTGACGTTTCGCCAATGTTTAATGCTAAACTTTTGTGAGTTTCTATTTGTAACGATTCACTATGACCGCTAAATCCTTATATGCATATACTTTGCAACCCGTAAACTATGAAGTTTCTGAAGCCGAACAGCGTAATGCGCAGTTAATGATTTGGCGCAGTACCAACAAAATCAGTCTAAAAGCTTGGGCAATTATGGGTGCTGTTGTGGTATTAGCACTTTTAGGAATCGCGCTTATCAAAAACTACTCAACTATTTTTTGTTGGGTTGCGATTGTCTGTGTGATTATCTACTTGGCTATTCGTAAATTTGGCTTAGAGTGGTATGTCAAACGCAAAATGAACGAATTTCCTGCACAGGAAATTAAAGGCATTCGTTTAGGCGTACAGCCTCATGGTCTTGTTATGCGTCAACAAATGGGGATGCAAGAAGGGGTTGGTACTGTTGGCTGGAAAGATATGTACGAATGGTACAACACGCCTGATTTCTTACTGATCAATTTTAAAGTCAAAGATCAGCAAGGCGCATATATTTTGCCAAAACGTATGGATTCAAAAAATTTCTCCTTTGAAACCATTCGTAAACACCTAAAAGAAAGCGTAGGCGAACCAAAACAAATCTAAGTACAAAAATACAGAAAAACCTCCCACGTGGAGGTTTTTTTATGTCTTTTAATATGGTGAGAAGAAAAATCAGCAATCAGCAATCAGCAATCAGCAATCAGCAATCAGCAATCAGCAATCAGCAATCAGCAATCAGCA
>NZ_BKNN01000047.1 GCF_008993995.1 Acinetobacter brisouii | reverse complement strand
ATACATGACCATTTGAATGTAATTTTGAAGTAATATTTGAGTAATAAATTACTGTATAAAAAAGTGATATAAATATAAAATGACTATCAATAAAAACAATGACTTATAAAATATTACTTCTGTTATTACAAAAAATTACCTTTAAAAGTAATATTGTTTTTTATTTATAATCAAATACTTGTTTATAGGTATTACTTTATTACCTCTAAATTTGTTCTGAACCTATAAATAAAATATTTCCAGTGTGATAAGAATGAGGGTATTACTTTAATAAATCGTTATTTGCGAAATTAAGAGGTAAATTTGAATCTTGCTATACACTCTACTCAGACTTGAGCGCTCGTGCTTAGAAAAATCATTTATCTAAGCTTTCTTGCTGATAATTTTCTCAATTTATAGAAGTTCTGCTTTTATTTTTCAGAAATCATTCAAATTTTTGATTTTATTTTCATAAAATTTACGATATTTCGGTTAATTTCGATAAAATTTTTTGCTCAATTCAGTGTATAAATAACAGCATCATCAAAATTGCCTGTAAGTGGCGAACTCTATAGTATGATGTCTCAGTTGTTTTACTGATCAAGTACTCTATAGATGAGTATTCTTTCGCCAGAGTGAATCCTGAAATTCATTTCAAGCACAACCTTATTGGAAACAAACATGCCTGACTATCGTTCAAAAACATCGACACATGGAAGAAATATGGCTGGCGCACGCGGTTTATGGCGTGCAACAGGAATGAAAGATGAAGATTTTGGAAAACCAATTATTGCGGTGGTCAACTCATTCACCCAATTTGTACCAGGTCATGTGCATCTGAAAGATTTAGGTCAACTGGTTGCTGAACAAATTCAGGCAGCAGGTGGTGTGGCTAAAGAATTCAATACCATCGCGGTCGATGATGGGATTGCAATGGGTCATGATGGCATGCTGTATTCACTTCCATCACGTGATCTGATTGCTGACTCAGTTGAATATATGGTTAATGCACACTGTGCAGACGCGATGGTGTGTATTTCTAACTGTGACAAAATCACACCGGGAATGCTCATGGCTTCTATGCGCTTGAATATTCCAGTCGTGTTTGTGTCTGGTGGCCCAATGGAAGCGGGCAAGGTTAAATTCCGTGGCAATGAAAAAGCCATTGACCTTGTCGATGCCATGATCGTTGCGGCAGATGATAGCTATACCGATGAAGAAGTTCAGGCATTTGAACGTTCTGCATGTCCAACTTGTGGTTCATGTTCAGGAATGTTCACTGCAAACTCAATGAACTGCTTAACAGAAGCATTAGGCTTGTCTTTACCAGGCAATGGTTCGATTGTTGCAACGCATGCGAACCGTAAAAAATTATTTGAACGTGCAGGGCAGTTAATTGTTGAATTGGCAAAACGCCACTATGAACAAGATGACTACAGCATTTTGCCACGCTCAATTGCAACCAAATCAGCATTTGAAAATGCCATGACGTTGGATATTGCAATGGGTGGTTCAACCAATACAGTATTGCACTTGTTGGCTGCTGCAAATGAAGCAGAAGTTGACTTTACAATGGATGATATTGATCGTCTTTCACGTAAAGTGCCTGTACTTTGTAAAGTTGCTCCAGCCAAGCAAGATGTTCACATGGAAGATGTACACCGTGCAGGCGGCATCATGTCAATTTTAGGTGAGCTTGATCGTGCTGGTTTATTGGTGACTTCAGTCAGTACCGTCCATGAACCAACCATGAAAGATGCATTGGACAAGTGGGATATCATCCGCACTGAAAACACCGAAGTCTATGAGTTTTTCCGTTCATCTCCTGGTGGCGTACCAACACAGGTTGCATTCTCACAAAACCGTTATTACTCAACTTTAGATGGTAACCGTGAAACAGGTGTGATTCGTAACGCAGAACATGCTTTTTCTAAAGATGGTGGTTTGGCAGTGCTTTACGGCAACATCGCACTCGATGGTTGTATTGTGAAAACCGCAGGTGTCGATGAATCGATCCTGAAATTCACAGGGACTGCACGTGTATTTGAAAGCCAAGATTCGGCAGTTGAAGCGATTTTAAATGGCAGTATTAAGGCGGGTGACGTGGTTGTGATTCGCTACGAAGGCCCACGTGGTGGTCCGGGTATGCAAGAAATGTTGTATCCAACCAGCTACTTGAAATCAAAAGGTTTGGGTAAAGACTGTGCTTTGATTACTGATGGTCGTTTCTCTGGTGGTTCTTCAGGCTTATCCATTGGTCATGTGTCACCTGAAGCTGCTGAAGGTGGTGCAATTGGCTTGGTTGAAGATGGCGATACGATTCTGATTGATATTCCAAACCGCACCATTCATTTGGATATTGATGATGCAACACTTGCTCATCGTCATACTGCTCAAGAAGCAAAAGGCTGGCATCCAAAAGAAGAACGTAAACGCAAAGTGTCTAAGGCATTGAAAGTTTATGCACAGCACACAACCAGTGCTGCAAAAGGTGCAGTTCGCGTTTTATAAATTAATTAGATCGTTTGAAAAGCCCTTCTCTTTATGAAGGGTTTTTTTTATTCTTCTACAAATTGTGTGACTTGAGCATTTCGGTATAAATGGAAGTTAACTCGACCAGAATTTTTAACTTGATATAAAGCCTGATCGGCTTTGCGTAACCAGTCGGAAGATGAATAAACATCTTTGACCAAGGCAATACCAATACTAATGGTAACACGACATTGTTCATGGTTACTGAGGCGTAGGTTTTGAACTTTTTCTAAGATCCGTTGAGCTAACTGTAGAACATCATATTCTTGATAATGAATGGCAATTACTGCGAGTTCATCACCACCGAAACGGGCAGGGGTATCCGATGTTCTTAGGGTTTGTCATAGAATATTTGAGACTTCTAAAAGAATATAATCCCCAATTTCATGTCCATAATTGTCATTAATTTTTTTAAAGTGATCCACATCTAGTAGCATTAAATAAGCTGAAGTTTGTTCACGTTGTGTTTTAACAAAAGTGCTTGCAAAGCGTTGCTCAAATAAGCGTCGATTGGGGATGTGCAAGCGAGGATCCATCATTGCGATTCGTTCAAACTCTCGGTTACGCTTACTGAGACGAACAGATAAATGCCGAGAAATAACACTGAGTCCAACCATATAAATGGTGGCTAATGGTAAACTGAGCCATACAGTACGGTGGCTAAGTGTAAAATTGAGTGGATAGCCGAGAAAACTCCATGTGATCCAAAAAACTATGCACAATGCTAACAACGCCAAACGTAGAAGTTTCCATCCTCCTGCGGCATAACGATCTGAAACCAAAACGGCAGTAATAATTAAGGCGGGCATGGAGCTTAGACCCATGATGGCAATCCAGATGTCGCCCAAACCACTATCAATGATTAAACTATAATGCTCAGCTTTGACAGGATCATGTGCTTGCATGCTAAACAAACAAGCGACAGTGGGTCAAACAAAAGCATTGGTTGCTAATAGGGCAAAGTAGAAAAAATCATAGTGCATGTCCCACATGACAGAGGCAATACTGAAAAAGCACAGTGTCGTACCAAGTTGGCGCATGATAAAAATGCGCCATACAAATTTACGGCTACGCGCCTTCAATGTGGCTTCATTAGGGGTAATATAGGACATAATCAATAACTATGAGCGATTATTACAAGATTAATCTAACAACTTTTAGTAAGTTACAGCACAAGAAAAATAAATTTAGCAAAATAAAATTCTATAATTATGTCTAACACTTATCATCCGATAGCGTAATTTAATGAGCCATGAATAAAAATGATGCGTTTATGCGAGACCAAAATATTGATATCTATAAAGGATTACTCATTTTTTTAGTGGTCTTTGGGCATTGTTTAGAACGCTTTTTAGGTTGGCAAAATGAACTTGGAAAAATGTTTTTACAATGCATTTATTTGGTGCATATGCCTGCTTTTATTTTTCTTTCGGGCTATTTATTTAAAGATCATAAAATATCTAAAAAAATCCAATACTTCCTTTCTTTAATGATTCCATTTCAGTTGTTCTATGTATTGCTTGATTATTATTATGCTGGGCATTTGAGCTCCAAATGGTTGTGGCAACCTTACTGGTTACTTTGGTATTTATGGGCGATGTTGGCTTGGGTAATCTTAGCGCGTGGTTTAAAAGTCACTCATTATCCTGTTGCCTTGAGCTTTTTACTGGCTTTACTGATCGGGTTATCGCCGATCAATAACTATATATTGTCTATCGGGCGTATCTTTAACTTTTTGCCTTTTTTTATGTTGGGGCATATATATGGACAGCGGATATTCACGCAACTTAAACAATTGCCTTATGCTGGTGTGTGGGCATTTGGAATATTGATGACAATATTTATTTTTATTCAATACGTGCCACTCAAATCATACTGGTTATATGGCAGCCTGAGTTATCAGCAGATGCATGTTGCAGCTTTACAAGGAATGTTGCAGCGATTGGGTTATTTAACGTTGTCTTTACTTTGCTTGTTGTCAATCTATGTCTTGATTCAATATTTACCACAATTTTTTGAAAAATTAGGAAAAAACAGTCTGGCGATTTATTTGTGGCATGGACTCATTTTACTGGGATTGAGCCATGTGCTGCATCTATCAGCGAGTCCTGCGATTCAATTAGGTGTTGTAGTGTTTGGAAGTATGCTGATTTGTAGCATCTGTATGCTGCCGATTTTTCATCAGAGCATACAGAAGATTTCGCAGGTCTTTCTATTATTCTTTACAAAGCTTAGATTTGGAAAAATACACGATTAAAAGCCTGCATTTTCCAGCGCTGTACGCAAATAAGGATCAAGCTCTTCTTGTTTAAGTAACCAGTTGGCATAGTCCGCGGGTAAATCTTGAATAGCTGTGCCTTTATGTTTGCCAAAGTTGATCATTTTAGGAATACGTGCATCTTCAGAAGCGGTATAGAGTTCTTCAACCGTCTGAATGCCTAAATGCGCAATAATATGCATCAAAATATTCGCCGTTAAAATAATATCGGCATCGGCACGGTGCGCACCTTTCAGCAATTCACGGGCTTTTTCACTACCGCGACTAATCTGATAAATCAGCGCTGAAATATTATGTGCCTCGGCATTTGGCCAGACTTGGCGCGCTAGAGCCAGTGTACAAATTGGTTTTAAGTGAGAAACATCGACACCACAACGGGCAATTGCTTGTACGTCATAATCAATGTTATGTCCGATGATATAGCTCGTTTCACTGGGTAGTTGAAATGTGGTATAGCTAGGCTGATTGGTAATATCAGATTCTAAAATATGATGGACAGCCATCGACGCATACGAAATTGGCTCACCAATTGAGTAAAGCTGATCAAAAATCTGAGTTTTATCGAGACTGAGTTTACCTTGCTGAATTTCAATTGGCGCATAGGCGATTTCAATCGGTAAGCCATTGAGGGTATGGGTTTCGGTATCGAGAATAATGCTTTTCATCGTCTAAATATCAAGTTTTTTTGCAATGTAACATTGCTTCGTGTGAACTACAAACTAGCGGACTTTTTTAGGCTGAAAAATCGCTTCAAAATCTTGTTGCAGGGCATCACTTGAAATGAGCGCCTTATAAATATGCACAGGAATGCCATCTTCACGGTCAACAGCTTTAAAACTTTGTGTTCCGTCACGATATTCAAAAATGGCAATTGGCATATTGTCCTGATCTAAAATAAAAAAACGCTGATTTTTAATCGAAACTTCATGGTTAAAAAAGATCTGTTTAAGTAAACGAAAAAACGCAGCCTGATGGGTTGAAAGCTGATTCAGGTCACGAATACGGTCACTATCGGATGAATGTTGCCCCTTGGAGTAAAGTCGTTGTGAATGACTCAACACGGGCGTATTACGATGTAACATTTTTTCTGAAGATGTATTTTGTTTCTGATCACGAATGTAATAGCCTAAGCAAACACCCAAAATAAAGAAAATTATAATCCACATATTAAAATTATTTTAAAAATCTAAAGCTTGCTATGTTCCAAGATTTTGCGAGTAAGTTCAAGTGATTTAAACATACAGGCTGAGGTTGATCAATTTTTATTGCAGGCTGAGTAAACTTCATACCGAAAAATTTTAAACTTCGTGCTAGAATAAGCTTCGATTTTAGCACGGCTTAAAAGCCCTAATTCATAGGACCCTCGCTAATGTTTGCCAACATCTCTATTTCTGAATTTGATCCAGATTTAGCAAAAGCAATTTCTTCTGAAGATGCCCGTCAAGAAGCTCATATCGAGTTGATTGCTTCTGAAAACTACTGTTCTCCAGCAGTTATGGAAGCTCAAGGAAGTAAATTAACCAATAAATATGCAGAAGGCTATCCAGGCAAACGCTATTACGGCGGTTGTGAATATGTTGATGTCATTGAACAAATGGCGATTGACCGTGCTAAAGAATTATTTGGTGCTGACTACGCAAACGTACAGCCACATGCTGGTTCTCAAGCAAACTCTGCGGTTTACCTTGCATTACTTAACCCAGGCGACACCGTATTGGGTATGAGCTTGGCTCACGGTGGTCACTTGACTCACGGTGCAAAAGTCAGCTTCTCTGGTAAAACTTATAATGCAGTTCAATACGGTTTGAACCCTGAAACTGGCGAAATCGACTATGAAGAAGTTGAACGTCTAGCTGAAGAGCACAAACCACGTATGATCGTTGCGGGCTTCTCTGCATACAGCCGTGTGGTGGATTGGCAGCGTTTCCGTGACATCGCGGACAAAGTTGGCGCTTACTTGTTTGTTGACATGGCACACGTTGCTGGTCTAGTTGCTGCTGGTGTTTACCCAAGCCCAGTACAAATCGCAGATGTCACTACAACAACGACTCACAAAACACTTCGTGGTCCACGTTCTGGTTTGATTCTTGCGAAAGCAAATGAAGAAATCGAGAAAAAACTTCAATCTGCTGTATTCCCTGGTAACCAAGGTGGTCCATTGATGCATGCGATTGCAGCAAAAGCAATCTGCTTCAAAGAAGCAATGGCGCCTGAATACAAAGCATATCAACAACAAGTGGTTAAAAACGCTCAAGCAATGGCTGAAGTTTTAATCGCTCGTGGTTATGACATCGTTTCTGGTGGTACCGACAACCACTTGTTCTTGTTGTCATTGATCAAACAAGACGTGACTGGTAAAGAAGCAGATGCATGGTTAGGTGCTGCGCACATTACTGTGAACAAAAACTCTGTTCCAAATGATCCACGTTCTCCGTTTGTCACTTCAGGTATCCGTATCGGTACACCTGCTGTAACGACTCGTGGTTTCGGTGAAGCAGAAGTACGTGATCTTGCAAACTGGATCGCTGATGTTCTAGACAGCAAAGGTGACGAAAGCGTTATCGCTGCGGTTAAAGAAAAAGTTGCAGAAGTGTGTGCAAAATTCCCAGTGTATGCAAAATAATTATTTTGTATAACTGAAAAGAGCCTCCTGATTTGGGAGGCTTTTTTTATTCTTAAAAAAATCATAACGATAAAAACCGACTAGAGACACTATGTATAATTTACGAATAGATGTACTTCGCGGCATCTCGATTGCTTTGGTATTGCTGCATCATTTTAATATTCCTTATAAATTACAGGATACATGGCTCGGCTTTCAGATTTTTGGCGAAAGTTTCAGTACCTTGCTTGCCAGAAATGGCAACTATGGTGTGACACTCTTTTTTGTGATCTCAGGTTTTCTGATTACTGGGCACAGTTTACGGCGTCAGGAAAATTTGGCGCAGCTTGATGTAAAAGCATTTTATATTCGCCGTATTACGCGAATTATCCCATGTTTGTTATTACTGCTGCTCATCGTCACAGGTTTGGGAAGTTTGGGTCTGGCGCCATTTTTAAATCATGCCCCTCAGCAGATTGAAGTGAGTGATCAGGCTACTGTACTGGCAGCTTTGGGTTTTTATATGAATCTGCTGATTATTCAATATGGCTGGGTGAACTATGCGCTCGGTGTGTTGTGGTCTTTGTCGGTTGAGGAGGTTTTTTATCTATTCTTTCCGATTTTATGTATCGTAACTCGTCGACGAAGTTTGTTGGTTGTGGTGTTATTGGCTGTGATTGCCTATGCGCCTTATTTTAGGTCATTGTATTATCTGAATGAAAATGAAGCCTATTTATATCATTACTTCGCCAGTTTTGATGCAATTGCATTCGGCTGTCTCAGTGCGCTCTTGGCAAGTCGTGTGAAGTTACCACAACATTCTGTGCGTTGGCTTGGCTATCTATGTATGGGACTGATGTGGTGTGCTTTATTTATATGCGCCAATTAAGCAGGCCAGTACATGGAGCATGTCAGTTTTTGCGATTTTGGCTGCTATTCTGTTGTGGGTATATGATCAACCACGTGTACTGAAAAAAACGAATAAGCTCACGCAGGCTTGTGTTTGGTTAGGACAGCACAGTTATGAATTATATTTGTTTCATCTGATTGTGCTTGGTTTAATCAAAGTCATGTCACTACCTGCTGAAACACCAACAATATTCAAGCTGCCATTATTATTACTTTATTTATTCGTAAGTTGTGTATTGGCAAAGCTCATTGAACGGTATTATTCTAGTCCTTTGAATCATTGGATACGGGATAAGTTTTTAACACATTAATTTAAAAAACCGATTGATTGGATAAAAATATACTGTTTTGACAATCAAATTAGTTGCGTTACTATAAACCCAAGTTAAGAAATTCGCTCTGTTTGGAGAAATATGATGTTAGATCAAAACATTAAAGCACAATTGAAAGCATACTTAGAACGTTTAGAAAGCCCAATCGAATTGGTAGCTGCACTTGATGATTCAGATAAAGCTGAAAAAGTAAAAGAATTGGTTACTGAAATTGCTGAATTGTCTGATCGTGTAACGGCACGTTTTGATGGTGACAACACCCGTCGTCCAAGTTTTGGGGTTGCCAAAGCAGGTGAACAACCTCGCGTGTTCTTCGCAGGTTTGCCAATGGGGCATGAGTTTACATCATTGATCTTGGCTTTGTTGCAAGTTTCAGGCTATGCACCAAAAGTTTCAGATGAATTATTGGCGCAAATTAAAGGTTTAAACTTACAAGCCAACTTTGACGTGTTTGTTTCTCTCAGCTGTCATAACTGCCCAGATGTTGTGCAAGCTTTGAACTTGATTGCGATTTATAACCCAAATACCACAACAACCATGATTGATGGTGCCTTTTTCCAAGAAGAAGTTGAAGAACGCAAAATCATGGCGGTTCCAATGGTGTTCCAAGATCAACAACATATTGGTCAAGGTCGTATGACCCTTGAAGAATTGGTGGCGAAGTTAGATCAAAATTCGGCAGCAAAAGATGCCGCAGCGATCAATGCCAAAGGCATCTTCGATGTATTAGTGATCGGTGGTGGGCCTGCAGGTGCAACGTCTGCGATTTATGCAGCACGTAAAGGCATTAAAACAGGCATTGTCGCAGAGCGTTTTGGTGGTCAGGTCATGGACACTATGGACATCGAAAACTTTACTTCGGTGCAAAAAACCCAAGGGCCAAAATTTGCAGCCGATATGGAAGCACATGTGCGTGAGTATGATGTTGACATCATGAACTTACAACGTGTGGCACATATTACAGGGGCAGAATATACCGTCAATGGTTTGGTTGCGGTTGAACTGGAAAATGGTGCAAAACTTGAATCTAAAACTGTGATTCTATCGACTGGTGCGCGTTGGAGAGAAATGAATGTACCGGGTGAAGCAGAATACCGTACCCGTGGTGTTGCATACTGCCCACATTGTGATGGCCCATTGTTCAAAGGCAAACGTGTTGCAGTGATTGGCGGCGGTAACTCAGGCGTTGAAGCTGCAATTGACCTTGCAGGAATTGTAGAACATGTTACCTTGATCGAATTTGGTGATACTTTACGTGCAGACCAAGTTCTTCAAGATAAATTGAACAGCTTGAATAATACTGTTGTGATTAAAAGTGCATTAACCACTGAAGTATTGGGTGATGGTTCGCAAGTAACAGGCTTGAAATACCAAGATCGTACAACTGGCGAAGAACATGTGGTTGAACTTGCAGGGATCTTTGTACAAATTGGCTTGTTACCAAATACCGATTTCTTAAAAGATACCGCAGTTGAATTATCGAATCGTGGTGAGATTATTGTGAATGATCGCAATGAAACCAATGTCAAAGGTGTGTTTGCCGCAGGTGACTGTACCACAGTGCCATACAAACAAATCATCATTGCTACAGGTGAAGGCGCGAAAGCATCACTTTCAGCATTTGACTATATTATCCGTTCAGGACTATAAGTCTGTTAAATAGTTAAAAAAAGAGCGACTCAAAGTAGTCGCTCTTTTTTATTTTATACAATATTCAGTGCTTTAAACTTGTCCATTAACTGTGCCTGATCTTCTACATGCGCAGGGTCAGGTTCAATACAGTTAATCGGGCAGACCGCCATGCAAGTTGGCGCGTCATAGAAACCCACACATTCTGTACAACGCTCAGGGTCAATTTCGT
This sequence comes from Acinetobacter brisouii, assembly GCF_008993995.1. GTDB lineage: Bacteria > Pseudomonadota > Gammaproteobacteria > Pseudomonadales > Moraxellaceae > Acinetobacter > Acinetobacter brisouii_A. The sequence goes on along the minus strand of NZ_BKNN01000047.1, from coordinate 12,775 downwards.
AGACCTTTTTACCTTCAAAAATGGCAGTATTCGGACACTCTGGCAGGCACATATCACAGTTAATACATTCTTTGGTAATGAGCAACGCCATAGTTTAACCTGCTGAATAAGCTAAAGATGCAGCCTGAATATTGTCTGTTGCATCTGGCAAGTTACGAATGAGCAGGGCAAATTCTACATCAATGTTGGCATCGAGTGGAATTTCCACCACATGACCTGAACCTTTGGCATTGTCAATTTGATTGCCTTTGAGGTCACGCATTTCCGTTAAGGTAAAAGTGATGTTGCCTTTTGGTGTCATTAGCTCTAAAGAGTCACCGACAAGGAAACGGTTTTTCACTTCAATACGGATATAGTCACCGTTACGCTCAAGCACTTCACCGCAGAACTGTTGATAGTCAAAATGCGATGAACCATCTTCATAGTTTTGATATTCGCTATGCACATGGCGACGCAAGAAACCTTCGGTATAACCACGGTTTGCCAAGCCTTCAAGCTGTGTCATTAAACTTGGGTCAAATGGACGACCTTCGAGTGCATCATCAATGGCTTTACGATAAATTTGGGCAGTACGCGCACAGTAGAAATAAGATTTGGTACGACCTTCAATTTTCAATGAAGCAATGCCCATGTGCGTCAAACGATCAACATGTTGAACGGCACGTAAATCTTTTGAGTTCATGAAGTATGTGCCATGTTCATCTTCTTCAGCCGCAAACATGTCTTCATCATTGCGTTGAATCAGTACAGGCTCAGCAAATTGATGCTGATCATTTTCGCTTGAGCAGCAGGCTTTTTTCTCTTCAACTTGAGTGACAGGAATCACATCGCCTGTCGCATCTTCTTGTGTTTCATGAATTTTGTATTCCCAACGGCAGGCATTGGTGCATGCACCTTGGTTGGCATCTCGTTTATTCATATAACCAGATAGTAAACAGCGTCCTGAATACGCCATGCACAATGCACCGTGGACAAACACTTCAAGCTCAATTTCTGGGACATGTTTTTGAATTTCTTCAATTTCATCAATTGAAAGCTCACGAGATAAAATCACGCGGGTTAAACCATAGTCTTTCCAGAATTTAACGGTTGCCCAGTTAATCGCATTGGCTTGAACTGATAAATGAATCGGCATGTCTGGAAAATGTTCACGAACCATCATGATCAAACCAGGATCAGACATGATCAGTGCATCAGGTTGCATGGCAACCACAGGCTCAAGGTCACGGATGAAGTTTTTCAGTTTGCTGTTATGCGGTTGGATGTTCACCACCACATAGAATTTTTTGCCAAGCGCATGGGCTTCATTAATGCCAATTTGTAAGTTGTCATGATCAAAGGCATTGTTACGTACACGTAAGCTATAACGTGGTTGTCCTGCATAAACTGCATCTGCACCATAGGCAAATGCAAAACGCATATTTTTGAGTGAACCAGCAGGTGAGAGAAGTTCAGTTTTCATGATAACCACAGTAAAGGCTTAGAAAAAATAGGGGAATATTTTAGTGATTCTCTGTGTTGTACTCAACCTAGTATTTTGGTCGGGATTTTGGATAGATTAAACATAAAAAAACCACATCAAGCGATGTGGTTTTTGCTGACTATGGCAAAATTATGCGTGTTTTGGCGCAGGTTTTTTGCTGTCATGATGAGTGACTTTGTGTACGACATGTTTTGTACCGTGTTCAACCTTATGTACAACGTGTTTTGTGCCATGTGCAACTTTGTGGGCAACTTTTTGGGTGTCTTGACCTACTTTATGCGCCACTTTTTTAGTGTCTTGACCAACAGTGTGTGCTGCGTGTTCAGTTTTTTCGACAACTTTGTGAGTTGTTGATTCATGCTTTTCTGGTTGCTGTTGTGTTGGAGCAGCCATTGCAGTACCTGTGAATGCAGTAGCAGCAAAACCAAAAATTAAAGCAGCAGTAAGTTTTTTCATTTCAGGATCAACCTTGTATTTTCATTCGGTGGTGGATTTCACACTGACATTATGTCGCAAACTTGTGGAAAATATATGGAGCTAAGTTACTATTATGTATAGGGAAACAGTGCAAATGATATAAAAATGGTTAATTCTTTTATAATTAAAGCAAATTTTAAGAATAATAATCAAATTTTCTTCAAAATCACTTTACTCCAATAGAATTATGGCTAAATCATCGTTGCATAAGTTCTGTTGAGTGTCCTATTTTTCTAATTGTTGTCGATGGGATGAACACCTAAAGTACCATAGATCGAGAGTCTTTAAAAATTTAGGTAATGAGCATGTCTACAACAACTCCAAAGCGACAGCCTGTGTTTTTTATTTCACATGGTGGTGGCCCTTGGCCGTGGATGCCAGATCATCTCAATAGTATTTATGCCAAGCTTGCCCAGTCTTTAGGTCAACTGATTGCAAGTTTACCACAAAAGCCAAAAGCGATTTTAATGGTTTCAGCACACTGGGAAGAGCGTGATTTTACCGTACAGGCAACGCCTGAACCAGACATGATTTATGACTATGGTGGTTTTCCTGAACATACTTATCATATTCATTACCGTTCTGCGGGCTGTCCAGCACTTGCTCAACGCGTCAGTGAATTACTGACTCAGGCAGATATTCCTGTGCAGCAAACTACAAGTCGTGGTTATGATCATGGCATGTTTTCACCAATGCAAGTTGTGAATCCTGCCGCAGATATTCCTGTAGTGCAATTGTCCTTGAAAAAGGGTTTAGATCCTGCAACTCATATTCAGATGGGGCAAGCATTGGCACCGTTACGTGATGAAAACGTGCTGATTATTGGCAGTGGTTTAAGTTATCACAATTTACGTATGTTTAATGCCTACGCTTCGGCACCCTCACAAGCCTTTGATCAGTGGTTATATTCCACTGTAGTTGAGCACACAGGTAAAGCGCGTAATCAATTATTGAATCAATGGGAACAAGCACCTGCGGCTCGAATTGCTCATCCACGCGAAGAGCACTTACTGCCTTTGATGGTGAGTATTGGTGCAGCACAGCAGGAAGCAGGCATACGCACTTATCATGAAACTGATTTTATCGGTGGAATTTGGGTGTCTAACTTTGCTTTTGGTGAATTAAATCAAGCCAGTTAAAACATTTTTCTCAATCTGAAATCATAAAAAACCGAAGAAGAATCCTCGGTTTTTTTATTTGAATCGGGTTCAGATTAGACTTCTTTCATAATTGCTTACACCCTCTTTATTTTTCTCCCATAGGGAGAAATAAAAAGGACTGATGAAAGAAGTCTATTAATCAAAACGATAAATATCCATGCCTAAAGCACCCATTGAAAAGCTACTATGCACAATAGTGAAGAGATGACCTAAACCCATTGCAAAAAACAACGGAGCAAGATGCTCAAGGCTTGGATGATTTTGCTCAATATACGGAATCGTTTGCCAATCCAAAACTGCTTCATAATCTTGATGATTGAGTTTTTGTACCACGTAATTACGAAATTCCGATGCCCAAACAGGCACGGGCGTCTGACTATTCTGCCAAGATAATTCTGCCAAGTTATGGGTAATGCTGCCTGAGCCAATCAACAAAATTTGCTGTTGACGTAACGCTTTGAGTGTTTGTCCAATTTTAAAAATTTCTTCCGCACTGTAACTCATCGGCAGCGAGATTTCGACCACGGGAATATCGGCTTCAGGGTATAAATGCAGTAGCGGCATCCATACACCGTGATCACGTGGGCGTGTACTGTTCGCATGTGCTGGAAGTTCAGCTTCTGCCAATAAATGTAGAATCTGTTCGGCCAGTTCGGGTTCGCCCGCAGCAGGATAACGAATTTGATAGAGGGCTTTGGGAAAGCCACGAAAATCATGCCATGTATCAGGACGAGTCGCCGTACTGACTTCAAGTGCCTGACTTTCCCAGTGTGCGGACATAACAACAATGGCTTGAGGACGAGGCAAGTTCAAGCCTAAGCGTTGTAGTGCAGGACCAACCTGTTCAGGGTCAAGCGCTAGTAAGGGAGAACCGTGAGAAATAAATAACCCAGGTAAAGTTTGAAGATGCATAAAGGTTCACCTGAATTGTTTGCGAATCACCGTTAAGCACGATGATACGGATGATTATGGTTAATGCTCATTGCCCGATATAACTGTTCAATCAGCATGACACGCACTAAAGGATGTGGAAGCGTAAGTTTTGACAAAGACCAATGCCATTTGGCTGCCTGACGCACAGCATCACTTAAACCGTCTGGCCCGCCAATGGCTAATGCAATATCTTGACCATCGAGCATCCATTGTTGCATGGTGTCTGCCAGTTTTTCAGTACTAAGTTCACGACCACCCACTTCCAGTGCAATTAAGGTTTCATTGGATTTGAGTGCTGCGAGAATACTTTCACCTTCAGTTTGGCAATATTTCAGAATATCGGCATCTGAATCATTCTTACCGCGTTTTGCCATTGGTAATTCAACAAATTGAGTCTGAACGAATGGCTGAATCCGTTTTAAATAGTCATCGACTCCAGTTAACACCCAAGCAGGCATTTTCTGTCCAATGGTTAAAATGCGAATTTTCATCGTGGCAATCTTTGCGAAAAAAACAATTATAACCTGAGCGAAGATAAACAAAGCAAGGCTTTGTCTTGAGAAGCGGCTAAAGCTTCGCAAGAAGGTGAAAGCTGTGCTTGAGTGGTAAGAAGATAAACAAAGCAAGGCTTTGTCTTGAGAAGCGGCTAAAGCTTCGCAAGAAGGCGAAAGCTGTGCTTGAGTGGTAAGAAGATAAACAAAGCAAGGCTTTGTCTTGAGAAGCGGCTAAAGCTTTTTAAGAATGTGAGTTGTACTATCTTTGGTGGAAATGTGTGGAAAGATGAAATTGAATTGAGAAATATTGGAATATGTGTTGATTAAATCACCAAAAATAGCGGTGAATACAAATTTTAAAGGCATTTAATTCAACCTGAATTAGAGGGAATCTGCTAAAAATGACCTTAAAAATTACATAAGCCACACAAAAAGCTGAACCTTTCAAAAAAATAGATTAATTTGAAATAGAATATGTAAGGCTTATTACATAAGCAAACCGCTTTCTACATCATCAAACGATATTGAATGAATATATTAGATCTCAAGCAGGATGCATCTTCAGCGTTTATTTATTTTTAAAACTGAATCGGTGTAAATCCTTAAGATCTCAATCAAGCTTCGGCTTGAGGATGAAAAAAGAGGGAATAGCCATGTTGAAGAAAATTTTGACCACTGTGTTAGTGGTTTCGACACTAGCCACCAGTAGTTTAGCAATGGCAGAGCCTTGGCATGACCGAGGAGGCCCAGACCGTCACGGTTATGATCAGCGTGATCGTGGACATGACCATCGTGGTGGGCCTGCTTGGAATAACCGTCATGATGGCCCACGCTGGGATGATCGCCGTGGACACTGGGGGCGTGGTGACCGCTTACCATCACGCTATCGTGGTTATAACGTAGATTGGCGTTCGCATCATTTGCCACATCCACCACGTGGACACCGTTGGGTACGCGTCAATGGCGACTACTTATTGATTGCGATTGCATCTGGGGTGATTGCTCAGGCAATTTTCGCCCGTTAAACAAAAAACTGTATTTGACACACAGGCTGCCTCTTTTGAGGCAGTTTTTTATTTGGGGGAAGCATTATTGTGGTGCTGACAATTTATTGGGTGCTTTTGAATAGCGTCTAAGCCATAAAAGAAAATTTGAATATAGTGAATAAAATGAAAAATTAACCATAGCTTAAATATTAAAAAATCTCAGTAAATCTATGAGTAAAACAGACAAAGTTTTGCAGAACTCTGCATTGATCTACACGGTTTATCTGCAGTTTTTGCATACATTAGCCAACAAGTTGTGATCTTTATAAAAGCCTAGCAATGATTTTACAGTGTCGACTGATAAAATCGAAGGAGAGAAAATGCGTACAAAATGGATAGCAGCAGCATTGGCTGTGAGTACTAGTCTCACTTCTAGTCTAACCTTGGCAGATCCTTGGTGGACTCATGACGATCGACCACCTCCGCCTATGTATTATGAACATCATCATGATCATGGCTGGGATGAACCACCGCCCCATTATTGGCGTGATCACCCAGTTCGTTACTGGCATGAAGGCGAATATATCCCACGGGATTATATGGATGATCGTTATGCTGTAGATTGGCATGAAGCACATTTGCCACCACCGCCTCATGGGCATCGTTGGATGAGGATTGATGGTGATTTTGTTTTGGTTGCGGTTGTATCAAGTGTAATCACGCAAATTCTGCTAGGGCCACATTTTCGTTAGGTCAAGCGAAGCCCAATAAAAAAACCACTTCCGAAGAAGTGGTTTTTTTATTGATGTTTTTATGTTTAGTGACGAGCACTTTGACTTTCTGCCACTGCTTTAACAATCGGAGTTTTTGGCAGTGGTTTAGGTTGTTCAGTCAATGCAATCGGCAAGATCTCATCAACGCTTTTCACTGCTTTGATTTCTAGACCTTCTTTGACATTGTCTGGAATTTCAGCCAAATCACGCACATTGTCTTGAGGAATAAAGACCAGTTTAATGCCACCACGGTGTGCAGCAAGTAACTTTTCTTTTAAACCACCAATACGTAGCGCACGACCACCAAGCGTTGTTTCACCTGTCATGGCAATGTCTGCACGAATTGGAATGCCTGTAAAAGCAGAAACCAATGCAGTTGTCAGTGCTAAACCTGCTGAAGGGCCATCTTTTGGTGTTGCACCTTCAGGCAAGTGCACGTGAATATCAGTTTCATCAAAGCGCGCCGCTTCGATACCTAACTCATCTGCACGAGTACGAACCACAGTCATTGCAGTAGTGATCGACTCTTTCATGACATCGCCGAGTGAACCTGTGGTAATAAATTTACCTTTACCTTTCACTGCCGCAACTTCAATAGTGAGTAATTCACCACCAACAGATGTCCAAGCTAAACCATTGACACGACCGATCTGTGCTTCGTCTTCAGCCATCCCAAAGTCAAACTTATGTGGGCCAAGGTAGTCTGGTAAATTAGTTGAAGTCACTTCAATTTGAAGGTTCTTCGCCTTTTTGCTCACGGCTTCTTTGACGACTTTGCGTGCAATTTTTGAAACTTCACGTTCAAGACTACGCACACCTGCTTCACGTGTATAACGTTGCACAATGTCACGAATCGCTTCTTCATGAACAGTCAATTCTTTAGCACGTAAACCATTGTTCTTAATGGCTTTAGGAACTAAATAGCGTTCAGCAATCTTAATTTTCTCATCTTCGGTATAACCCGGTAGACGAATCACTTCCATACGATCTAACAAAGCTTCAGGAATATTCATGCTGTTGGCAGTACAAATAAACATGACTTCAGACAAATCAAGATCAAGGTCTAAATAGTGATCATTGAACTTGTTATTTTGCGATGGATCGAGCACTTCAAGTAATGCTGATGCAGGATCACCACGATAATCCTGAGCCATCTTGTCGATTTCATCAAGCAAGAACAGTGGGTTTTTTACCCCAACTTTAGTCAATGACTGTACGATTTTACCTGGCATCGCACCAATGTAAGTACGGCGATGACCACGGATTTCCGCTTCATCACGCACACCACCTAAAGCCATACGGACAAACTCACGCCCAGTTGCTTTTGCAACAGATTCACCAAGTGAAGTTTTACCGACACCCGGAGGCCCAACTAAACAAAGAATCGGGCCTTTGAGTTTTTTTACGCGAGACTGTACTGCAAGATACTCAACAATACGGTCTTTCACATCATCTAAGCCGTAATGATCTGCATCTAGAATTTCCTGCGCTTTTTGCAAGTTAATGCTAACTTTGCTGGCTTTATTCCATGGTGTATCTAAGATGACATCAAGATAGTTGCGCACCACAGCGGCTTCGCTTGAAGCAGGTTGCATAGATTTGAGTTTACGAAATTCTGCTTCTGCTTTTTTACGTACATGCTCCGGCAAATCTGCCTCTGCAAGACGTTTTTCAAGCTCAGCAACATCGTCCTCAGCACCGCCATTCATGTCAGAAAGTTCACGCTGAATCACCTTCATCTTTTCATTGAGAAAGTATTCGCGCTGATTTTTTTCCATTTGGCGTTTAACACTATCATGTAGTGTCTGCTCAATTTGCTGTTCTTCAGACTGTTGCAACAAATAAGTCATTAACTCTTTTAGGTGAGCTTCAAATTCATCATGCTCCAAGAAGTTTTGCTTCACTTCTATATTTAAAGGAACACGAGTCGCAACAAAGAACAGTAATTGCAGTAAATCTTCGATTTTGTTTGCAGCGGTAATCAGCTCACGTGCATTGCGCAATTTTGCTTCTGCGTATTGTGCAAATAAAGCTTTCAATTCTTGTAGACGTTCATCTTGAATGTCTTGCTCTAATTTTACACTCATTGGGCTTAAAGCATGTTCAGCCGTAAAATATTCTGTCTGATCAATGATTTTTTCTAATTTTGCGCGATGTAAACCTTCAATCAGCACTTTAATGCAGTTTTCATCATTTTCGTGATTAACCACTTGCACAATTTTCGCAACAGTTCCGTATTGATACAGGTTTTCCTGATCAATTTCTTCGGTAAGAGAGTCTTTTTGTGCAACTACAAAGACCAAATTGTCACTGCTACGCGCCGCATCAACAGCTTTTATGGATTTTTCACGACCAACAAAAAGCGCGATCTGCATGTGTGGATAAACCACTACATCACGTAATGCCAATAATGGTAATACGTTTGGAATTGTCAGTTCTTCAGAACTTTCATGATTCAAAATTTGTTCAGTCATGGGCACTCCTAGTGAGTGACAACAGTGTTGCCATGATTTTTATAGTGATGTGTTTTTTTTAAATTACAAGGGTAAGTTTTGTGAAAAAATTAAAAAACAATGGTTTTGGTTAAAATAAAGACAGTAAGTTAGACCTTAAAACATTGATAAGATTCAGGTGTACAGAGTGCATGCAAAGGTTGATCCCATGCCTGATGTGGCAGAACGCACGTTAATTTTTGAAACTGATGTGCCAGACCTAAACGATAAGGGCGCTGTTTTGCTTTGGCGAGCGTTCGGTCATAAAAACCACCACCCATACCCAGACGCATACCTGTGACATCACAAGCCAGTAAAGGCATACATAACATATCTAAATGCTGTACAGCAACGCCACGTTGTTGAGGTTCGAGCATACCTAAGCGATGCAATGCAAAACGTCGGCTATAAAACTGCTGTCTTGAAATTTTTACCCAATGTAAGTGTTGATTCATGTTACAGATTTTAGGTAGATACACCTGTTTGCCCAATTTAAAACAATATTCGATTAAATTTTTTGTTGCAATTTCCCCAAAGGCATCGAGATATAATCCGACTTTTTGAGATTGATGCAGCATTGGACTGCGTCTGAGATGTTTCAAGATGGCTTGCGCTGCTTGGCGTTGTTGAAAGATATTGACTTGACGTCGTTGGCGGCGTAAATCGCGACGTAGTTGTTTGAGATCAATCGCAGCAGTATTCATCAATCATACCCATAAAAGCACAGTCTTGAGTATTACGACAAATATACGCAGAGTAAAGCATGGCTTATGACATATTGGCTGCCTGACTAATTTTAGCCTGAGCATTTTGAGTTAGATGAGAAATTTGCTGCTGATTTTGCTCAATTTCTTGTTGTAACTGGATGATTTTTTGCGTGTCGGGGCGTTTGGCTGCACCTTGTTGAGCGAGCTGTAGGCTGAGCTGATTACTCTGCATCATTTTTTTTCGTATGCTGTCAACTTCAGCACTGCTCAGAAGTAAATTTTCTAATTCTGAATTGAATTTGTGTACACGTTGTTGCATATCCTCAATGATTTGTGCAATTTGTAGACTGTTGCCTGAGCGAATGGCAGGTAAAGCTTCTTGTTGAAAAATAGCACTTTCCTGATTTTGTCGTTGGCTTAGATTGTGTAATCGACTGATATCATTTTGAATATCGACAGCCTGATTATGACTTAAACTGGATTGTTGGGGCATATTTTGTGTGCTGGGCTTGCAGGCACTCGTCAGCCATGGGATCAAACATAAGCAAGCAATCAACAATGGTTTCATGGCATGTCCTGACAGTCGATCCAAAATAAGACTCAAATTCAGATCATGCAGGAGAAAGAATGTGGTGTAAGTAAGATGTTTGCTATCAAAATACAGTGAAACTGAAAAACTATGTTAATACTCTGTAAATTGCCTACATCCTGAATCAATTGCAGATTTTAGGCATAAAAAAACCAGCTTTCGCTGGATTTTTGTGAGTACCATTTTAACTGTTTTAAAATGGTGCCCGGGGCCGGACTCGAACCGGCACGCTTTGAGGGCGGGGGATTTTAAATCCCCTGTGTCTACCTATTTCACCACCCGGGCATGAGCGCCATCATAGTAGAACTTAAACCGTTGTGCAAGAGGAATTTAGCATGGTTTGAAGAAGTTTTATGCGTTTAAAATGGCTTGAGAGTGATTGTTTTTCAAGATGATTTTACCGAAATCTTTGAAAAATGTTATGCTCAAAACCGAACATGTCCAAGGAAGCTATATATGCCTATTCTTGAGTTTTCACTGAAAGCCAATGAAATCATTTTATTGTGGGACTCTCAGTCATATATTTTAAAGCATGGTTTAAATGTCATTCAGCAGCAGAGTGTACCCAGTGGGATTTGGTCAGAGTATGCAATTGAAAACATGATTTATCAGATTGAAGAATTATTAGAATCTGAACCTGCGCTAAGACAAGTTCAGGGTCAGGCTGTGACTTCCGACCTAATGATGACGTTATTAAGTCAGTTATTTTTTCAAAATTCGAGTGCAATTGATCGAGTTCAGCTTGAACATGCTTTTAATGATTTTGTTGATCATTTGAATCACTATTTGCATCAGGTTGAGGAAGGACAGCAGCAGGTTTTTGTTTATTTTGTGATGATTCGCGAGATGATGCATCATCTTAAAATTCAAGAAATTTTAATCAAGTCATTGTTGTTATAAATAATTTAGATAAAGAATCTGTTGGCTACTTGGCTTTTGATGATTTGTAGTCTAAGTAAAAAATTTAAAGTTTTAAGCTGTTGATCATCTGACCAAGCATGCTGAATTTGATTTAAGTGTCAATCTGAAAAATTTCTACATCAATATTTAAAATTGGTTATCCTAAGCGCGGATTTTTATTTAGAAAACGTGTAGCACATGGCACTTAAAGCAACGATTTATAAAGCAGACCTCAATATTGCAGATATGGATCATCACAATTACGGTGATTATCAATTGACGATGGCGCTGCATCCTTCCGAAACTATCGAGCGCTTAATGGTGCGTGTTTTGGCTTTTGCTCGCTATGCCGATGAACAGCTCGAATTTACCAAAGATTTGTTTGAAGTGAATGAGCCTGCTTTGTGGCAGAAAGACTTAACAGGTCTGCTCGAAAAATGGATTGAAGTCGGTTGCCCTGATGAAGATAAAGTCAAAAAAGCCAGTGCACGTTGTCAGCAGGTTGTCGTGATTGCTTATGGCAGTTCGGTGGATGAGTGGTATAAGCGCAATAGCAAACTTAAAACTTTAAAGAATGTTGAAGTTTGGCAGTTAACGGAAGAAACCACGACTGCAATTCAGGCTTTATGTGAGCGTACCATGCAGTTGCAGCTCAACATTATGGATGGCGAGTGGACGCTGATGAGCGATGCTGGTCAAGCAGTAGTTGAATGGATTAAGTTGCAGTAATTTTTGCGCCGCTTGGTGTGAGAGAAAGCGCCTATTAAGGGGCTTTCTTTTTATAAAAATAAGAATGAAACCAAAGAACTGGGCGCTATTTTTATCTGGTAGATATTATGCGAAGATATTTGAAATAAAAGATAAATACTAAGCGTGTACTCATGCAGCCATATAATAAGAATTTAAAACTTCCATCGCGTGATTTACGTAACAATATGACTGATACAGAGCAATTGCTATGGCAAAGGTTACTCTGTAAGCAAATTTTAGGATTGCAGTTTTATCGTCAAAAGCCCATTCTTAACTTTATTGTGGATTTTTACTGTGCCGCAGTGAATTTGGTCATTGAGTGTGATAGTGGGCAGGTGATGGGGTTGTAGAACAAATATGTAAAAAATTAAAATTGTGATAAATTTATATAAAATTTTAACTTGATAATTATTATGGATATTTTTGATTTTGTGGGTAGTTATAAAAACCATCCAGTATTGTTTGTAGGTAGTGGGTTTAGTCTGCGTTATCTGAAAAATTCTTACAATTGGTCTGACTTACTAAGAACTATTGCCATTGAGTTGACGGGCTCTGATGAATATTATTTAGATCTTAGGCAATCAAGTTTTGATGAAAAGAAAGATGAATGTAATCTAATGCAATTAGCAAGTGCTTTAGAAGAAAAATTCAATGAGATTTTAAAAAATGATAGAAATGGGAAGTTTAAAGAAATAAATGACAAGTTTTATGAATTGAGCCGAAATCATAAAAGTGTAAGCCGATTTAAGCTTTATGTATGTGATTTACTAAATCATATGAATTTCAGAAATGGAGTGAATGATGAAGTTGATTTATTTAGAGAAATGTCAAAGAACATATCTTCAATTATTACAACAAATTATGATTTACTTTTAGAAGAGTTAGTCGATTTTATTCCGTTAATTGGTAATGAAATTCTGCTTAGTAATCCATATGGAACTATTTATAAAATTCATGGTTGTATAAATAATCCTAATTCAATTATTTTGACTAAAGATGATTATATTCAATTTAATCAAAGATATGATCTC
>NZ_BKNN01000046.1 GCF_008993995.1 Acinetobacter brisouii | reverse complement strand
GGATAATCTTTTTCAGATTCAATCAATAATTGAACCGCTCTTTCTCTGATTTCAGGGGTATATTTTAATTTTGTCATCGGGGTAGTCTCTCAGAATATTGACTCTCCGACAAACCCGGTACGGTTCATCATGCTGATTTTACTGGTTGCACTGTATCCTGCAGTTCAGGCATTTTCAAAATTTAAGCATGCCAATAAACAGATTGCGATTTTGAAGTATTTTTAAGCGCAAGAGAAAAGCAGATCTTTGGAGGTCTGCTTTTTTTCATTTTTGTTCTTCAAGAATTATTCCAACAACCCGAACTCTGACTGTCAAAAAACTCCACTTCAACTTCTGGAGCAAGTGTTTTAATTTCAGTACAAATACGATGACACTCTCCCTGATCTTTTGAATACGTTGAAATTGCAACTTTAGCCGTTGATTGATACTTAAAAATTTGCTTAACCAAGTGTGATTCTTGTTCTCCCATCCCCCATCCATAAATTACTAAATTACATTTTTCACTGATTAAACTTGGTAAAACTTCATAATAGATAGTACTCAGATATGGACTTATCTTGATAGATTCTCCTTTCTTCTCTCCTGTTCCATCAGCGATAAATAAAGGAATTTTATCATCTGTCCAATATTGAGTGATCGTCTCTAATAATTGTAAATGCTCTGAAGTTTTTACTTTTTTCTCATCATTAAAAATATCTCTAAAAATTGCCAAATTACCATGTTGGTAAAATGTCAAAGTAATTGTTTTTTCTTGTCGATAAGAATTTCTAAATCTTTCCCAATCTTGATCAAACGCCCCACCCCCAATAAAACAATCTTTAAAAACATGCCCATCATCATTGATTTCTGTATCGTTGCCATACATTAAAATCCAGTACATCAGCAAATCATAATTTAAAGATACAATGGTGCTAAAGCTTTTAGTAAATTCATACAATTGCGGTAATTGATCTTGAATATGCGCTCGCGGACAATGTACTTCTTGCACAACTTTAATGAGTGCATTTTTAATATTTTGATACGCCTCATCTGTTTTTTGATCTTTAATTTTCAGTTTTTCATTAACTAATTTCGCATGCCAAACCAATCGAAGAATCAGCTCAAAATCAGAGGTTTTAAACTCGTTAAAAAGCATTGCAACATCTTCATCAAAAAGTTGCAGCTCTTCTGCTTTTTTCTTTAAAGATCTAAAATCAAATTCTTTATGTAAAGCGATACTTGCGCCATTCCCAATAATTAAACTTGCCCCCACGTAATCATCTTTTATATCGTTCCACTGTTTTATTTCATAAGAAAAGCTTTTGTTCATTCTGTTCACTATTAAAATTTTCTTGTTAGACAGATATTAGCCAATTTCACATTGGAACTCAGCACATTTCCAAGTACAATACTTCGCTAGTCGAGGGATGCTGCGACGTTTTACAGGTACCAAATGTAAAAGCGCCAGGCTCGACGATCGGTTAAATATTCTTTTAACCAACAACGGCATCCGCGAACTGAATGATCAACAATTGTTTTATTAAAAGGAGATCGTGATGAACGCGGTTAATGCTTCATTTACTGATTATAAAGTTGCCGATATCAATCTTGCTGACTACGGTCGTAAAGAAATCAAACTTGCTGAAGCAGAAATGCCAGCTTTGATCGGCTTGCGTAAGCGCTATGCTGCTGCAAAACCACTTGCGAGTGCCAAAATTCTTGGCTGTATCCACATGACCATTCAAACTGCTGTTTTGATTGAAACTTTGGTTGAATTGGGCGCAGAAGTTCGTTGGACGTCATGTAACATTTTCTCGACTCAAGACCACGCTGCTGCTGCAATTGCTGCACGCGGTATTCCAGTTTTTGCTTGGAAAGGCGAAACTGAAGAAGAATACAACTGGTGCTTAGAGCAACAAATCAACGTGAATGGCGCACCTTGGGATGCCAACATGATCTTGGATGATGGCGGTGACTTGACTGCACTTGTTCATGACAAATACCCAGCGCTTCTTGAGCGTATTCATGGGATTACAGAAGAAACCACAACAGGTGTACAACGTCTTCACGAAATGTTCCGTGACGGTACGTTGAAAGTTCCTGCAATCAACGTGAATGACTCTGTCACCAAGTCTAAAAATGACAACAAATACGGTTGCCGTCACTCACTCAATGATGCCATCAAACGTGGTACAGACATGCTGCTTTCTGGTCGCCGTGCATTGGTGATTGGTTATGGTGACGTGGGTAAAGGTTCAGCGCAATCTTTACGTCAAGAAGGCATGATCGTTCGTGTGACTGAAGTTGACCCAATTTGTGCAATGCAAGCATGTATGGACGGCTATGAAGTTGTTTCTCCATACAAAAATGGCGTACAAACAGGCAAAAAAGAAGACATCAACCTTGATTTGCTTGAAAACACTGACCTCATCGTAACGACTACAGGTAACTATCACGTCTGTGACTCTGCAATGTTAGATACATTAAAAGCAGGCGCTGTGGTATGTAACATCGGTCACTTTGACACAGAAATCGACACCAACTACTTACGTGGTTACAAGTGGGTTGAAGTTAAACCTCAAGTTCACCAAGTTTATCGTACAGAAAACGAAAATGATTACTTGATCTTGTTGTCTGAAGGTCGTCTAGTCAACCTTGGTAATGCAACGGGTCACCCATCACGTGTGATGGACGGTTCTTTTGCTAACCAAGTTTTAGGTCAAATGCACTTGTTTGCTGAAAAATTTGCTGATCTTCCAGCAGCAGAAAAACAAGCCCACATCCGTGTTGAACTTCTTCCGAAAAAATTGGATGAAGAAGTTGCAGCAGCAATGGTTGCAGGTTTCGGTGGCGTGTTGACACAATTGACTCAAGTGCAAGCAGATTACCTTGGTGTACCTGTTGAAGGTCCATTCAAATCTGATGCTTATAAATACTAAGTTTTAGACCTCTCCTCACCTCTCTTGTGCGGTGCTTAAAAGCTGCTCAGGAGAGGGCATTTCTCCAGAGTTCAACATCACTCAGGAGAAAGTCAGGATGAGGGTAAATGATCAAAAAGGATTTGCAATGACTAAACGTGTACCAATTTCCTTTGAGTTTTTCCCTCCAAAAACTGATATTGGCGCAGAAAAACTTCGTGTTGTACATCAAGAATTACAACCGCTCAATCCAGAATTTTTCTCTATTACTTACGGCGCAGGCGGTTCAACCCGCGAACGCACTCTCGCTGCAATCCGTGATTTCAATGGCAAAGGCACACCTGTTGCACCGCATTTATCGTGTATTGGTGATGACAAAGCCCGTATTGCTGAACTTTTAGATTTATATAAATCTCAAGGGATTGACCGTATTGTGGCTTTACGGGGTGACTTACCCTCAGGTCAGGTCGGCTTAGGTGAATTGCCATACGCACAGGACTTGGTTCGCTTTATCCGTGAACACTCAGGCGACCATTTTAAAATTGAAGTGGCTGCATATCCTGAAATGCACCCACAAGCTGAAAGTTTTGACCTCGACATTCAACGCTTTGCAGAAAAAGTACATGCAGGCGCAAATGCCGCAATTACTCAGTTTTTCTTCAATCCAGATGCTTACTTCTACTTTATTGAACGTATTGCAAAATTGGGCGTACATATTCCTGTTGCCCCTGGCATTATGCCGATTACCAACGCGAACAACCTAATTCGCTTCGCCGATGGTACAGGTGCTGAAATTCCACGCTGGATTCGCAAACAGCTTCAAGCTTACGGCGATGACAGTCAAAGTATTCAAGCCTTTGGTCATGAAGTTGTGGTGAAACTGTGTGAACGCCTCATCGCAGGTGGTGCGCCAAGTTTGCACTTCTACACCATGAACAACACCAATCCAACGCGTCAGCTTGTGACTGACCTTGGACTCGCTTAATTTGTAACAGGTTTCAAACCCAATGAGTAACCGTTTTTTTATCGAAGCAACCTTAACCGTAGGTCAATCTCTAGAGTTAACTGAGGTGGTGTTTCACCATTGGGTTCGAGTCTTACGTGCAAAGTTAAATGAACAAGCCATCTTGTTTAATGGGCAAGGTGGCGAATATTTGGTTGAACTGACCGAAATTAATAAAAAAAATGCCTATATTCAGGTGATCTCTTTTGAACCTGCCAACCGCACACCAAACTTCAAAGTTTTATTGGGTCAGGTGATGAGTAAAGGCGACCGAATGGATTACGCAATTCAAAAAGCCACTGAGCTTGGGGTGCATCAAATTCAGCTATTGACCAGTGAACGCTGTGAAATGCGCCTCAAGTATGAGCGTGATCAAAAGAAAATTGACCACTGGCAAGGCATTGCGATTGCCGCATGTGAACAATGCGGTTTAAATCTTGTACCTGAAATTTTGCCACCGATTTCATTACAAGAATGGCTTAAAAATGCAGATGCTTTACCAACAACAAAACTGGTGCTTGCACCAGACACAGAAGCTTTTGATATTAAAAAAGAAGCCTCACCTGATCTGGCTTTACTGATTGGCCCTGAAGGTGGCTTAAGTCAAGATGAGATTGATCAAGCCAATGCTGTCGGCTTTAAAAACTGGTGTATCGGTGAACGTGTGTTACGGACTGAAACTGCACCTGTTGTTGCTCTCTCAATTCTCAATTACATTTTATAAAGTTATAGAAAAAGTCAGCATTGTGGCGCATTCAGGCATATACATTTATTTTAAACAATATTATGTTAATGCTATTGTTTTTAGCTTGTCCCTCTCAACGGATTTTGAATGCCCTTTATGCAAAACGATGCTTTCTGGAAAGGAATCACATCGCGTCAGATTAAGCAGTCAGCAGATAACCTTCGTTATTTGCTGCTTGGTGCATTTATTGTTTGTACTTCTGTTTTTCTTAATTTTTATTTTAATTATCCGCAAGATATTCACCCTCTCAATATTTGGCTATTCGGCAGTACTCTTTATTTTTGTTTCGGATTTGTTTTCCTACAATTTTTCTTAGTAAAAAAAGACTTCAGCATTCAATCGATTGATCTATTTAATCAAGTGATTAGTGCAGGTACGGGATTGAGCATTGGCATTGGGGTATATCTATTACACTTATATTTACCTGCTGAATATAACCAAATTCTGTTTTATGACACGTTATATTTGTCACTCAGCCTGATTTTGTGTTGCCAAATTTTTTGTCTAATTTACTTAACGCAACGCTTACCTTATTTTTTCTTGGTGTCCTTACCTGCCGTTTTTCCAATCTTATTGCTACAACCGATTAATCAAAAAATTTTTAATCAACTCTTTTATTTTGCTTTTGATTTTATTTTTATTGTGATTTGCATTAGTGCTTTTAGTTTAAACCGCATGCACTTAAAACTTGCCAAATTATTTCTACGCAATGATCAGCTAATTCATACCGCAGAGCAACAAGTACAATACTCTCAACGCGTTTGCAACGAACTCCAACAAGAAATGCAACGCTCAAAAACCATTGAAGGTCAGTTACAAGAATACTCTCAGCATCTTGAACAGACGATTCATGAACGAACCCATATTTTAGAAAAACAAAAACAAACCATTGAAATGGCGAATGCAATTGCTTCTGTGCATACATGGGAATGGAATTTGCAATTGGCGACCTTTGAAATTAATGGCAAAATGATCAAAAATCTTGCTTATTCGTCGTTAGAACAACATCTCGCACAAGAACTATACCCTGAAGATATCAGTCTGTGCGTGGAAAAATTACAACAACATTTTGAACATAAAACAGACATTTTCGAATGTGAATATCGTGTAAAAAACAAACATGGTCAATGGATTTGGGTCATCAACACAGGCAAAGTGATTCAATACAATCCTGAAACCTCTCAACCCTTGATCATGATTGGAATTTTTCAAAACATTGATCGACAAAAAAAAGATCATGACCGTATTCAGCAAGCTGCCAATATCATAACCCATGTTGAAACGGGGATTGTCATGCTCGATGAACAGCTACGCTATGTTGAAGCCAACCCTTATTTTTACACATTATCCAATCTCAATGCCGACCAAGTCATCGGTAAGCAATTATTTGAAATTACAGATAATTATCGACCAAAACAACGCAGTTTTCATTATTCGATTACAGAACAACTGCTGAAAAATGCAGAATTTGATGGCGAATTTGATGAAAAATTTAGCTCAGGTAAAGAACTCAGTTTGCGCCTTCGACTCAATGCCATTCGTGATAATAAGCAGCGCATCGTCAATTATGTTGGGATTTTCTCAGATCTAAGCAAACTCAAAGAACAAGAAAAACGCGTTTCTTATTTGGAAAACTATGACATTGTCACCAATCTACCCAATCGCTTTTATTACAACTACAAAATTTACCAGTTTTTAATTACACATAGCGATAGCATCCAGCAACTGGCAATTATTCGACTTTCAATCGACCGCTTTACTGCTTTATATGAGTTTTTAGGCAATCAAAATACCTCTGAATTACTCAAACTGGTCGCACAACGTTTACGTTTATGCAATCCCAACGCCATGATGGTGGCTTATCTCACGCGTGAGGATTTTGTAATTGCCTATGAACTCAGCCATGTGTCACCCAGTATCCAAAAAATTTGTGAACAAATTCAAACTAACTTCCACCAATCATTTAAAGTCGCAGAGCAAGAATTGTTGCTCACACTCTCGATTGGTATTGCAATCTACCCTGATCAGGCACTTCAGTTTGAACAACTCAATCACTGCGCCCAACAAGCACTGAATCATGCACGACGTTTAGGGGGGAATACCATCCAGTATTACACCAAAGCCCATGACAGCTTGTATGAGAAAGATGTCAATCTCGAAAATGAACTTCGCCAAGCGCTCAGAAATAAAGACCTTGAAGTTTATTTCCAACCTAAAATCTGTATTCGTAGTGGCAATATTGCTGGTTTTGAAACATTAATTCGCTGGAATCACCCTGAGCGTGGTTTACTGTTACCCACACAGTTTCTCGCAGCCGCACAACAAACCAGTCTGATCTCGGATATTGGGGAATATGTCCTATTGGCTGCAACTCAGCAACTGCGTGAATGGCTCGACTTAGGACTTCCTGAAATTCAACTGTCCATCAATATCGATGCTCAACAGCTCTACCGTGGACAACTCATCGAACATGTTGATGAAGCCTTAGAGCGCTATGGCCTATTAGGTAAATACCTTGAATTCGAAATTACCGAAGCCTCACTAATTGAATACAGAATATATTCACAACCTGTTACGCCAACTCAAAGAGCGCGATATTCAGTTATCTTTAGATGACTTTGGTACAGGTTATTCTTCGATGGCATATTTAACTGAATTTCCTTTTGATGTTCTCAAAATTGATAAAAGCTTTGTACAAAATATGCATATGAAACGCCACCATGCCATTATCAATGCAATTATTGCCATGGGCAAAGCAATGGACTTAAAAATTGTGGCTGAAGGCATAGAAACTCAAGATCAATTAAATTTCTTAAAAGAAAAACAATGTGATATTGCACAAGGTTTTTACTATGCAAAACCATTGAACAAAGTTGATGCAAGCCTGTATTTACAAGCTTTTCAGAATAAACTTCCCCTATCATAACGAAAATTTATGGTGAACATCATTCGCATAGGATTTTTTCGGCTGTTGTAACTGTCCGAAAAGAAAAACAAATGCTATAGTCGATTAGACTTTTTTATGCCAGGACCCTTAAGTTACTGGATTAACTGTTGTAAATGAGATGCAAATGGACGATCAAACACTAAAACAGCAAGCTTTAAATTATCATGAATTTCCACGCCCAGGTAAAATCAGTGTTACGCCAAGCAAACAACTGGTTAACCAACGCGACTTAGCCCTTGCTTACTCACCTGGCGTTGCGGCGCCATGTTTAGAAATCGCGCGTGACCCTTCAACAGCAGCAAAATATACAGCACGTGGTAACCTCGTTGCCGTGGTCAGTAACGGTACTGCCGTTCTTGGTCTAGGTAATATTGGCCCACTTGCTTCAAAACCTGTAATGGAAGGTAAAGGTGTCCTGTTTAAGAAATTTGCTGGTGTAGATGTTTTTGACATCGAAATTGCCGAAAACGATCCAGATAAAATTGTCGATATCGTAGCAGCACTTGAACCAACATTCGGCGGGATTAACCTCGAAGACATCAAGGCACCAGAATGTTTCTACATTGAGAAAAAATTGCGTGAACGCATGAACATTCCTGTGTTCCATGACGATCAGCACGGCACCAGCATTATTGTTGGTTCAGCATTACTCAATGCATTGAAATTAACAGGCAAGAAAATTGAAGAAATCAAGATTATTGCCTCAGGTGCAGGTGCTGCCGCACTGTCTTGTTTGAATTTACTTTGTGCATTAGGCGCACGTAAAGAAAACATTACTGTTGCTGACTCTCGTGGTCTACTCACCACGTCACGTGAAGGTCTAGACGATTCTAAAAAACATTATGTACAAGATATTCCACAGACTCAGTTACATGAAGTCATGGAAGGTGCAGACATGTTCCTTGGCCTTTCTGCAGCAGGTATTCTCACCAAAGATATGGTGAAGAAAATGGCAGAAAACCCAATTATCTTCGCTCTGGCAAACCCAGACCCAGAAATTTTACCTGAACATGCTCACGAGGCACGTCCAGATGTCATTATGGCGACAGGTCGTTCTGACTATCCAAACCAAGTCAATAATGCACTTTGTTTCCCATATATCTTCCGTGGTGCACTAGATGTTGGTGCAACGACCATTAATGAAGAAATGAAAATTGCCTGTGTCCATGCGATTGCGCGCATGGCACACGTTGAAGCAGACGCATCAACTTATGGTGAAAAATCGGCTGCTTTTGGTCGTGACTACCTGATCCCACGTCCACTTGATCAACGTCTAATTTTGGAAATTGCTCCAGCCGTTGCACAAGCAGCAATGGACTCAGGTGTTGCAACTCGCCCAATCGAAGACTTTGCAACATATCGTCAACAATTATCTGAGTTTGTTTATAACTCAGCATTTGTGATGAAACCGATTTTTGCTCAAGCGAAAAGTGCACCGAAACGTATTGCCTATGCTGAAGGTGAAGATCTTCGCGTATTGCGTGCAGTTCAGGTTGTGGTCGATGAAGGCTTGGCATTCCCGATCTTGGTCGGTCGTACCAAAGTCATTGAAGCGAACATTCAGCAATTGGGCTTACGTTTGGAAAATGGCGAAAATATTGAAATCGTTGACCAAGAACAAAACCCATTGTACGAAGAGTTCTGGAAAGACTATTACAATACTATGCAGCGTAAAGGTGTCACTGTTGAATATGCTCAACGTGAAGCACGTCGCCGTTCAACACTGATTGCATCAATGTTGGTGAAATTCGGTAAAGCTGATGGGATGTTGTGTGGTACATACAGTAGCTACGACATTCACTTGGACTTCGTACGTAACGTGCTCGGTTTAAAAGAAGGTATGAACAACTTCTTTACCTTGAATGCATTAATGCTTGAAGATCGTAACCTGTTTATTGCTGATACTTACGTCAACACCAACCCAACGGCTGAACAATTGGCAGAAATGACTATTTTGGCGGCTGCTGAAGTTCGTCGTTTTGGTATTGAGCCACGTGTTGCATTACTTTCACATTCAAGCTTTGGCAGTAACCAAGAAGATCCAAGCGCGCAAAAAATGCGTGAAGTGTATCGTCTGTTGACTGAACAAGCACCAGATTTGATTGTAGAAGGTGAAATGCACGGTGATGCAGCACTGGATGAAAACATTCGTCACTTTGCATTCCCGAACTCTCGTTTCAAAGGTTCAGCAAACTTGTTGATTATGCCAAATCTTGATGCAGCCAACATTTCATTCAACCTGTTGAAATCAACTTCAGGGAACAATGTAACGATTGGTCCAATCTTGCTTGGTGCAGCGAAACCAGTTCATATCTTGACACCAACCACAACGACTCGTCGTTTGGTGAATATGACTGCGTTAACTGTAGCTGAAATTCAGCAAGAACAACACGCTTAAACAGGCTTTTAAGCTTAAAGCTTAGACTTGTACAAACCTCTATTCTGTTGCATGATTGCTCTAAGAATAGAGGTTTTTTCATGCAAATTTATTTAGTAGGCGGTGCCGTCCGAGATCAGTTACTCGGTCACCCCTATCACGAAAAAGATTATGTGGTGGTGGGTGCAACACCAGAACAGCTTATTGCACAAGGTTTTCAACCTGTTGGTAAAGATTTTCCCGTTTTTCTACATCCTGAAACTAAAGATGAATATGCCCTTGCACGTACAGAACGCAAGCAAGGACATGGCTATCATGGTTTCGAATTCTTCACATCGCCAGATATTAATTTAGAACAAGATCTCATTCGGCGTGATCTAACCATCAATGCCATCGCCCGAGATACCGAAGGTAATTTGTACGACCCTTATGGGGGTCAGCAAGACCTTGAAAATAAAGTCTTGCGTCATGTTTCAGATGCTTTTACTGAAGATCCTTTGCGTGTGCTTCGTGTCGCCCGTTTTGCAGCACGTTATGCCGAATATGGTTTTAAAATTGCCGATGAAACATTAGCACTGATGACACATTTGGCCCAATCAGGCGAATTATGCTGCTTAACCCCCGAACGGGTTTGGAAAGAAACCTCGCGTGCACTGATGGAAAAACATGCCGATGTCTATTTCCAAGTTCTCCGAGATTGTGGTGCATTAAAAATACTGTTTCCAGAAATTGATGCCTTGTTCGGTGTACCACAACGTGCTGAATATCATCCTGAGATTGACTGCGGCATACATACACTTATGTCACTGCAACAAGCTTGTCTTGCTGACTATAGCTTGGAAGTACGCTTTGCGGTCTTGGTACATGATTTGGGTAAAGCCCTGACACCAGAAGATATTTTGCCACGCCATATTTTACATGAACAACGCGGTGTTGAGCCTGTGACTGAACTGTGTGACCGACTTAAAGTCCCTGCTGCCATAAAGCAATTGGCTTTGGTTGTATGTAAGGAACATTTGAAATGCCATCAGGCATTTACCTTAAAAGCAGGCACGCTCTGGCGTTTGCTGCAACGACTTGATGTTTTACGTCGCCCTGAACGTGTGGTGGCATTTATCCAAGCCTGTGAATGTGACGCTCGTGGTCGATTAGGTCTAGAGCACCGTCCTTACCCACAAGCAGACTATCTACATGCTGCAATTGAGTGTGTACGCAATATCAAAGCACAAGATTTGCCTGCCCACATCACGGGTGCAGATATTGGTGAAATGCTGATTCAACGTCGAATTGATGCGTTGGCACAGTTAAAACATGAATATTTAATGCAACAGCAGCCATCATTTTGATGGCTGTTGTCTTCTGATCTAAGCAATATCCGCAGGAAATGTAATCACCTGTTCAAGCTTTAACTTATTTTGAGCAACCATCAATAAACGATCAATACCCAAAGCGATCCCCGAACATTCAGGCATGTGCGGCAAGGCAGCCAACAAGTGTTCATCAATCGGCATAACTGTTAAGCCCTGCGCTGCACGTTCAGTATTGTCTGTCGTAAAGCGCTGACGTAAAACATCAGCATCGACCAGTTCATCATAGGCATTGGCCAGTTCCAGACCTTCAATATACACCTCGAAGCGGGCTGCGACCTGCTCCCCATCTTCATCGGTTTTAACTTTTGCCAGTGAAGCCATTTCAGGTGGAAAGTCAGTTAAAAATACAGGGGTATCAAAGCCCAAACTTGGCTCGACCATGTGCGAAAACAGCAAGTCCATATACGCCAATCGGTCATCGCCCAAGTCCAGATTTAACCCAACACGGCGTGCAGTTTCTTTGAGTTGTTCCAAGGTCGCTTGTAATGGATTAATGTCCAAACGATCCTGAAAAGCATGCTTATAGCTCAGCACCATCGGGCGCAATTCAGAAAAACGTTCAGCTAAACAAACATTTAACAAAGCAGACGTTTCATGCATTAAATCGCTTAGGCTAAATGTAGGGCGATACCATTCGAGCATGGTGAATTCACTGTTGTGCTTGCGCCCGTGTTCGTCATCGCGAAAGACTTTACAGATCTGGAAAATCGCACCACTGCCACTCGCCAGTAAACGCTTCATGGGAAATTCAGGTGAAGTCTGCAAATAATGGGTGTGCTGCTGACCATTGACATGACGCAGTGCAGGTACAGAAGCCAAATGCACATCGGTCACACCTGCCTGAGACAAGATTGGGGTTTCCACTTCCATGACATCGCGCTCGGCAAAAAACTGGCGGATGCGTTGATACATTTTAGCGCGAGCTTTTAAAGCTTCAAGATCACAAGTCGGTTGGAAGGTCTGCCTCATGCCTGCGGCCCTCCATGTGCAGCCCATTCACGGCGCAGCGGATAATTTTTGCGTAAGGCATCAAAAGCGGGTTGATGTACCCAGCCATCAACCACACAGGCACGTAGATTGGCATCATCTTGCTGAATATCATAGATTTCTGATAAATGTTTCACCAAAGCTTGTTTTAAATCTTGTCCTTGGAAAAATGGCTCGCAAGCAGGCAACTGAGTCCGAAAGTCTTTATTGATCTCTAACTGGTATTTTTTGCAGAATGCTTCGTAAATCATTTGTGTGCCACGTGCCTTACCTTCAAGGCTGTAACCCGCAATATGGGGCGTTACCAAAGTGACTAAATCCAGCAATTCCTGAGAAATCATCGGTTCATGTTCAAAAACATCTAGCACGACTTGGCGCTGCGTTTGACGAATATCCGCCATAAGGTCTTGCTCGGCAATCACTGCACCACGCGAGCTGTTAATCAGAATGGTTTCAGGCGCAAGCTGTGCCAAACGCTCAGCATTAATCAGATGATAAGTTGGATGTTGCCCTGTTTTGACCATCGGTACATGCAAAGAAACTGCATTGGCCTGTTGCAATAAAGTCTCTAAATCAACTTGTTCAATCTGATCACGCTGTACCAGTGGATCACAACCAAACACTTTCCAGCCCAACAGTTTTGCCATAGCTGCTAAACGTGTCCCGACATTGCCCAGTCCGACTATTCCCAAACAAAACTCATCGTTCGCATCAATTAGTTCAGGTTTAAGTTTTAACAGTGCGGTAATCACGTATTCAGCCACTGCTTGCGCGTTACAACCTGCTGCATTTGCCCAAGTAATACCACGCTGTTCCAAATAGGGAATGTCGAGATGGTCTGTGCCGATGGTGGCACTGGCAACAAATTCGACAGGAGTACCTTCAAGTAATGCTGCATTGACCTGAGTGACAGAACGTACCAATAATGCTTGCGTCTGAGTCAGGTTTTGCTGTGTCAGGGTTCGCCCTGCATGATGTTGAATGTCTGCCAAATCGGCAAAGAAATAGTCTGTAAATGCCAGATTTTCATCTGCAACAATGTTCATGCATGATCACCACAATTTTAGATGGCTTCATGATAGCGTTCCAATAGGCGTTAGGCTATAGATGAGTTCATTCTATGAAGAACCAAGATATATGATGCTAAAGTCTTCAGCATCAAACAGACATCTCAATATGCATATTGAATATAAAAAAAGCCCTGACATTGTCAGGGCTTTTTGAATTTGGCGGAAGCGGTGAGATTCGAACTCACGGAGGACTCACACCCTCGTCGGTTTTCAAGACCGGTGCATTAAACCGCTCTGCCACGCTTCCATGTGCGTAAGAATACAAAGACTCTTATTTTAATTCAAGAAAAATTTTCATCATGCTGCATCAAACGCATATTATTTCATCAAAAATCATATCAACCATGCTATCTTGTTTATTTTTAAAGCAATTTATATAAATAACTCAGTAGCATTCAAAATCAACTTACATAAAAAACCACATCCTAAGATGTGGTTTAAACGAAATTTCTGAATACGTTATGCAGTTACACGGCGCAACTTCATTTGTTTAAACAAAGTTAAAACCGTAATCAGACTTAAAACCGCAGCAAACATCAGCCAAAATGCAGGTGAAGTTTTACTCCCCGTCTGTTGCACAATAAAGGTTGCAATCACAGGGGTTAAGCCGCCAAAGACTGAGGTTGCCAAACTATACGCCACAGAGAAACCTGAGGTACGCACTTCACGAGGCATAATTTCGGTTAACGTCACCACCATTGCGCCATTATAGAAACTGTATAGCAATGACAACCACAACAAGCTGATCATCAAGTGAGCCAAGCTAATGCTATGCGTTAACCAGTTCAACAACGGATAAGCCGTCAGTAAAATCAAGAACGAGGTTGCAAGCAATAAAGTACGGCGTCCAAACTTATCCGATAAATGTCCACCAATTGGAAGGAAAATAAAGTTACTCACGCCCACCATAATGGTCGCAATCAAACTTTCTTTGGTGGTTAAGTGTAGAACTTCTTTACCAAATGTTGGCGTATAAACCGTAATAAAGTAGAACATGGTGGTTGTGGTTGCGACCAGCAGCATACCCGAGATCACAATACGCCAGTTACTCGCCAAATTACTCAAAATTTCTTTAGTCGTTGGATGATGCTGACGCGAAGCAAAATCTTCCGTTTCTTTTAAAGAACGACGCATCATGAAAATCATCGGGATGATCATGCAGCCCACAATAAATGGGATACGCCAAGCCCAGTCCTGAATTTGTGCTTTAGTAAACACAATGCTGATGCCATATCCCAAAAGTGCTGCAAACACGACCGCGACTTGCTGACTGGCAGACTGCCAACTGGTAATAAAACCACGATTATGCTCTTTGGCAATCTCAGATAGATATACCGATACGCCACCCAGTTCCACACCTGCCGAAAAGCCTTGTGCCAAACGGCCGACAAAAATCAGAACCGCAGCCGTAATCCCCAGTGTTTGATAACTTGGGGTAACAGCGATAATCACCGAACCAAAAGCCATAATGCTTAAAGTCACCATCAAGCCTTTACGGCGTCCAATACGGTCAACATAAGGACCGAGAACCAATGCGCCAATCGGGCGCATTAGGAAACTGACTGCAAAAATCAGAAAGGTTTTGATCAATGCTGCATAAGCACTGTCTGACTGGAAAAAAGTTTCACCAATATATTTGGCATATAGACCAAACAGGAAAAAATCGTATTGTTCTAGAAAGTTACCACTGGTGACATTAAAAATGGCACGCACTTGGGACTGTTTCTTTTCAGCGACCTCTACGGTTTGCATTGTTGATTCTCCATAATCAATGAACAAAAACCATTCGAGCATAGACCTGCAATATTGATGGAAACTTAAAATAAAATTAATCATGTGTTTTTTCTAAACACTTAATCATTATTTTTTTGTAAATTTTATCTTTCAATAAATTCCTTAGGATAGAAAATTCACACAGATTTAAATTTAATTATTTATTTTCAATGATTTAAAATAATTAATATTTAAAAAGTGACACATATCACCATTCATTAAAATTAAGTGATTCAATTTCAATTATCAACGTAGGCTACATAACAATTCATTTAAAAACTTATATTTAAGTGATTTTTCTCATATTTTCAAAATCCACCTGCTGCATATTTTTCATAAGTTGCTGCATAAATAATTGGGCTGCACGTGACAACTGACGCTTTGGTGCAACACAGAGTGCAAGGGTCACGGGTTGAATTGCGGCATCCTGATAAGGAATAAAATACAGTTCGCCACGTTGCACATGAGTATAGACATCGAGCCAGCTCATCAAGGCAATTCCGACATTTTTCTTGAGCAAAGACAACATGGTGCGAATGTCATTCGATTCAATTTTTTGCTGCGGCAACATTTGCTGACGTTTATAAATGGCATCGACACGGTCATGAATCACTAAGGGCGCTTGCGCGATAATATGCCGATCTGCATAAGTTTGTGACAAACTTAACTGGCTATGCTGTGCCAGTGGATGTTCAGGCGACATCACAAAACCCAGTGGCAATTCAATAAAAGATAAGACATCCAAATGCGCATGCTGTACAGGGTCGAGAATCATACCGAAGTCCAGTTCAGCCTGCATAATCTGCTGAGCAATTTTCTGACTGTCCTGAATCTTAATTTCAAA
Source organism: Acinetobacter brisouii (assembly GCF_008993995.1). Lineage (GTDB taxonomy): Bacteria > Pseudomonadota > Gammaproteobacteria > Pseudomonadales > Moraxellaceae > Acinetobacter > Acinetobacter brisouii_A. The sequence continues at coordinate 7,612 of NZ_BKNN01000046.1, read as the reverse complement.
ATTCAGCCATGGATGTTGCTGCTGTAGTTCGGCAATACTCTCAATCACAAAACCATCGCTGAGCGCAGCAATCAAGCCAAACTGAATCGAACCACGGTTTAAGCCCTGAATTTCATCTAAACGGATACAGGTTTGCTGAAAGTCTTTTTGCCAACGCAGTAAATCGCTATACAGCAACTCACCTGCCAAAGTCAGTTTTAAACCACTGGGCAAACGTTCAAACAATGGCACTCCAAACTGTTCTTCAGCCAGCACAATTTGCCGATGCACAGCCGACACCGAAATAAACAGTTGTTCTGCGGCTTTACGCAGACTGCCTGTTTTAGCCACCACCATAAAATATTCTGTAAAACGCGAAAACGGCATTGAGTTGTGCATAGGCATTCTAAAAATTAGAACAGATAATCAAAATCATTGTAATAGACGAGAATGGTTTTTGGAATCATAGTGAAAACAGCTCAAAAATAATTCTTGTAGGCAGGTTCTATGAACTCACCGATTGCATTTCAAACACTGAATTTACCTGCACATTGCAGCTTTCATGAAGCGGACTGGTTTCTGCTGGCGAAGTACTGGTATCCGATTGCCCACAGTGTCGATGTTGGTGAACAACCTGTTAAAGCGACTTTACTCGACGAAGCTTTGGTGATGTATCGCATCAACCAAGAACTGGTCGTTGCCAAAGATGCTTGCCCGCATCGGGGTGTACCGCTGACGTTAGGCAAACATGATGGTGAAGGTGTAGTCTGCCCTTATCATGGTTTACGTTTTGGCGAACATGGATACTGTAACCGCATTCCATCGAGTCCAAACCAAGCGATTCCAAGCAAACTGAATTTAACCACGTTTCCGAGTGTTGAGCGCTATGGACTAATCTGGACGTGCCTGCTCCCCCAAGGCGACACAGACATTCCATCTACGCCTTTGTGGGATGAAATTGACGTTCAGCACGTGGTCTGCCCAGCGGTCGATATTGCAGCATTTGCAGGTCGTCAGGTCGAAGGTTTCTTAGACGTTGCACATTTTGCTTGGGTACATTCAGGCACCTTTGCTGATGCCGACAACCAACTGGTCAACGACTACCATCCAACCGAAACTGCATACGGTTTTGCTGCCGATTACTGGAGTACAGTTGGCAACTACCCTGCCAGTGAACACTATAAAGGCACACCTGACTTTAAATGGTTACGACACTTTGAGTTACATGTGCCTTTTACTGCCACGTTGACCATCCATTTTCATCATGGCGGGAAAATGGTGATTATGAATGCAGCCTGCCCTGTTTCAGCCAGACAAACCCGTCTGTTTGCCCCTCTAGTAAAAAACTTCGACCTTGAGGATGATGAACAAGCCATTATTGACTACAACCTGAAAATTTTTGAGGAAGATCGTCTCGTGGTCGAATCTCAAAAACCTGAACGCTTGCCACTCGATCTCAGCTTAGAAGCGCACATTCCTGCTGACCGCAGTTCGGTGATGTTTCGACGCTGCTTGAAAAAAGCAGGGTTTGGTGATTTCTTTTTGGTTTAAACCTGACTCGGATTTTAATCATGTTTTGGTTCAAATCTTGCAAGGTTTTCTCATCACAATAAAAAGGATAAGCACATGGAAAAGTTAAAAGTGGTTGTCGATAGCATTGGTCGGCAAGGTGAAGGTAATTTAGCCATCACGCTACTGCCTGTGCAACCGCACAACTTGCCAGCGTGGCAAGCAGGTGCACATATTGATATTTATTTACCCAATCAAATGACACGTCAGTATTCACTAACAGGCAATCCAACCCAGCAAGATCAATATGTGATTTGCGTTAAAAAGGAACAACTGTCGCGTGGTGGTTCACAGTACATTCACGAGCATTTACGTGTCGGGCAACACATTGAAATTTCTCCGCCCCGCAATTTGTTTCCGCTTAAAACGGCTGAGGAATATTTACTGGTTGCCGCAGGCATCGGGATTACCCCAATCTTGGCGATGGCAGAACAACTTGAAGCACAAAAGAAAACTTTTGAGTTGTATTATTGTGTCAAAACTCCGCTGCATTTAGCATTTACTAGCCGTTGGCGACAAGGGTTTAAATTTGGAAAAATCCATGTGCTGTACAGTTCTTTAGGTGAAAGTCTCCGAATTGAACATCCCGAAAGTTTGCAACAACCTTTAGCAAGCAAACGCCTGTACTTGTGTGGCCCAGAAAGCTTTATGCATGAATATCAACAATATGCCATGCAACTGGGTTGGCAAGCCGATCAAATTCACTTGGAAGCCTTCCATCCACCACAATTGCAACCGAGTTCACTCGACAGTGCTGCCGATGCTGGGTTTCAAATTAAATTGCAACGTTCAGGACAAATTTTTCATGTGCCTGAACAACAAAGTATCGCTTCTGTACTGCTTGAACATCAGGTCAGTATTCCCTTATCGTGTGAAATGGGCATGTGCGGTGCATGTCTGACCCGTGTCTTGGCAGGCGAAGTTGACCACCGAGACAGCGTACAAAGCGAAAATGAAAAAAATGCCAGTGAACAATACATCGCATTGTGCTGTTCACGCGCCAAAAGCCCAGTGCTTGAGCTAGATTTATAAACAAGATAGAGAAAAAATTAGGAGTCACTATGAACGCAATTCCAGTCACGCAACTGCTCAACAAACCCTGCTACAGCCAATTTGACAGCGACGATTGGGATATTTTGGCACAACATTGGTATCCCGTTGCCCGTATTGAAGATGTCAGCAGCACACCGCAACAGGTCATGCTGCTCGATGTCAAACTGGCTTTATATAAAACTGAAAGCGGACTGATTCGCTTGGTTCGGGACATTTGCCCGCATCGTGGCGTACCACTCACCAAAGGTTGGGTGGAAGGTGAAGAAATTATTTGTCCTTATCATGGCTTACGTTATAACAGCGAAGGTAAATGCACTCTAATTCCAGCACAACCCGAACTCACCAAAATCTCGGATCGCTTCTCACTAACCAGTTTTCCAGTGGTCGAAAAATATGGTTTGATTTGGACAAGCATCCTCAGTCGTGACGAGACCAAAGCCAACTTTCCTATCCTCGATACTTGGGATCAACCTGAACATCAGGCAATTTTACCGCCATTTGTGGATATTGCAGGTTCAAGTGGTCGCCAGTTAGAAGGCTTTATTGATGTTGCCCATTTCGCTTGGGTACATAACCAAGCCTTTGCCAACCGTGACAATCCCGTTGTACCCAAATATTCAACGGTCAAAACCGATTATGGTTTACATACCGAATACGTGAGCAATGTCAGCAACTATCCGCATGGGATGCAACATCTCGCGCCTGAAGACTTTTTATGGAAACGCACTTTCGATGTTTATCCGCCATTTTCAGCGATCTTAAGCATTGATTTTCCAAACGATGGCGTTTTAAAAATCCTCAATGCCTGCTGCCCTGTGTCGCACAACAAGACCCGTTTGTTTGTACCGCTGACCCGTAACTTTGACACCACAGGTGATTTGCAAGCCGTGTATGACTTTAATGCCCAGATTTTTGCTGAAGATCAGGACATGGTCGAATCGCAAAAACCTGAAGAATTACCACTGGATTTAACCATGGAAGCGCATTTTGAAGCCGATCGTTCATCGACTGCTTATCGGCGCATTTTGGCAGACTGGGGCTTAAGCAAACGCTATACGGTTTAATTCAGCTCCACTCTACCCATATTGTTTACCGCAAGATCCGTGCCCCATCACGGATTTTTGCTTTTCAAGTTCACAATTTTTCGGCAAACTTTATTCGAGCTGTTCTTTAGCCCTGTTTTTAGTCAAAACTGCTGTATGAAATCTGCTTTCATCGGCATTTTTAGCAAAAACATCTGTGGTGAAAAGTGCTACAATAAAATGTTTACAGATTTTTCAGGGTAGCCAATTCGCGGCACCTATTTATAAGTTAGGACTAGCAATGACTGATAATGCAACGATCTTGCAGCATGTACCAGTAGGCAAAAAAGTGGGTATTGCCTTTTCTGGTGGTTTAGATACTTCAGCAGCTTTATTGTGGATGAAACAAAAAGGCGCTGAACCATATGCTTATACTGCAAACTTGGGTCAGCCTGATGAAGACGACTACGATGCCATTCCAAAGAAAGCAGAACAATATGGCGCTGTAAAAGCACGCTTGATTGACTGCCGTATGCAACTTGCGCTTGAAGGTATCGCAGCGATTCAATGTGGCGCGTTCCATATCAGCACTGGTGGTATTCCTTACTTTAACACCACACCATTGGGTCGTGCAGTTACAGGGACAATGCTTGTTACTGCCATGAAAGAAGATGATGTCAACATCTGGGGTGACGGTTCAACGTATAAAGGCAACGACATTGAGCGTTTCTACCGTTATGGTTTGTTGACTAACCCGAACCTTAAAATCTATAAACCTTGGTTAGACCAACAGTTTATCGATGAGTTGGGTGGTCGTGCAGAAATGTCACAATTCCTGATCGACAACGGCTTTGACTACAAAATGTCAAAAGAAAAAGCCTACTCGACTGACTCAAACATGCTGGGTGCAACGCACGAAGCAAAAGATCTTGAATACCTCAATGCAGGCATCAAAATCGTAGACCCAATCATGGGCGTTGCGTTCTGGAAAGAAGAAGTCCAAATCAAACCTGAAGAAGTTTCCGTAACTTTTGAAGAAGGTATGCCTGTTGCACTGAACGGTCAACGCTTTGAAAATCCAGTTGAATTGATTCTTGAAGCCAACCGTATCGGTGGTCGTCATGGTCTAGGTATGTCGGATCAAATCGAAAACCGTATCATTGAAGCTAAATCTCGCGGCATCTATGAAGCGCCCGGGATGGCACTTCTTCATACTGCTTACGAGCGTTTAGTGACTGGTATTCACAATGAAGACACCATCGAACAATACCGCATCAACGGTTTACGTTTAGGTCGTTTGTTGTACCAAGGTCGTTGGTTCGATTCACAAGCGTTAATGCTTCGTGAAACTGCACAGCGTTGGGTTGCCAAAGCAATCACTGGTACAGTGACAATTGAGCTTCGTCGTGGTAATGACTACACCATCATGAACACTGAATCTCCGAACCTCACTTATGAAGCTGAGCGTTTAACCATGGAGAAAGGTAACTCAATGTTCACACCTATGGATCGTATCGGTCAGTTAACTATGCGTAACCTCGACATTACCGATACACGTGCCAAACTTGGTCTTTATACCGAAACTGGCTTGTTGTCACTCGGTCAAGGTTCAGCAGTTCCTCAACTTGAAAATAAAAGCAAATAATTGATTTTATTTTAAGTTAAAAGCCACCTAAGTTCAGGTGGCTTTTTTTGTACTGCTCATGCCTGAATGTTTTAAATTGGCTATCATAAAATATAAATTAACCAAGCTCTTATTCAAGTGCGCACATTTTTTATCTAGGCAATGCTTGTCTTGACAGATTTACTCATGTGTAAAATTACCATTCTGCGGTAAATTGCATTATCATTTGTTTTATTTCTTAGCTCAAATTTCCCTTGAAGACATTAACTCTAATTCAGCCAGATGATTGGCACGCTCACTTGCGTGATGGTTTATCCCTTAAGCGCACAGTTCCAGACCTTGCAAATCAATTCGCTCGTGCGATTTGTATGCCGAATCTTGTTCCACCTGTCAAAACTGTGGAAGAAGCCAATGCCTACCGTGAACGCATTATGCAGCACGTGCCAGAAGGTGTGCATTTTGACCCACGCATGGTGTTGTACTTTACTGATCATACTTCACCAGATGAAGTGATTAAGATTAAAGAGTCTGAGCATGTCAATGCCATCAAACTCTATCCTGCGGGTGCAACCACCAACTCGGACAATGGCGTCAGCGACATTCGTAAAGTCTATGCCGTGATTGAACAAATTGAAAAACATCAAGTGCCATTATTGCTACATGGTGAAGTGACCCATTCTCATGTCGATATCTTTGACCGTGAAAAACGTTTCTTGGATGAAATTCTTTCTCCGATCTTGAAGCAGTTCCCTGATCTGAAAGTCGTGCTTGAACACATCACCACCAGTGATGCTGCACAGTTTGTACTTGAGCAAGACCGCAATATCGCAGCAACCATTACACCGCAACATTTATTGTTTAACCGCAACGATATGTTAGTGGGTGGGATCAAACCGCATTTCTACTGCTTACCAATTTTGAAACGCCAAACGCATCAAAAAACCTTGCTTGAAGTGGCAACCAGCGGCAACCCAAAATTCTTCTTAGGTACTGACAGTGCTCCACACGCTCAAAATGCCAAAGAAAATGCATGCGGCTGTGCAGGTTGTTATAGTGCTCCAACAGCGATTGAACTTTATGCTCAAGCCTTTGATCAGGTCGGTAAAATCGAACGTCTTGAAGGCTTTGCGAGCTTCTTTGGTGCAGATTTCTACGGTTTACCACGCAATACCAGCACTATTACCCTCGTCAAAGAAGACCAAGTGATCCCTGAAAGTTTCGACTATTTGGAAGATCAAAAAATTATCCCGCTTTACGCTGGAAAAACCATCCATTGGAGAAAAGTGTGACCGATTCTACTGCACCCTTAATGGGTCAGCGTTTTCGTGGTTTTTTGCCTGTGGTGGTCGATGTTGAAACCGCAGGCTTTAATGCCCAAACCGATGCTTTACTCGAAATCGCCTGTATTCCAATTGTTTACAATGAACAAGGTGAATTCGTCCCAGGTCAAGCATTTCATGCACACATCAATCCATTTGAAGGTGCTCACCTTGATCGTCGCTCACTCGACTTTATCGGGATTGATCCTTTCAGCCCACTGCGCGTGGCGATGGCCGAAGATGAAAAGTCAGCGCTCAAACGTATCTTTAAATCTTTGAATGACGTTCGTCGTGCCCAGCAATGTACCCATGCGGTACTGGTCGGTCACAATGCACATTTCGACTTGGGCTTTTTACAAGCGGCAGTTGCCCGTACTGGCACCAAAAACCAAAGCCCGTTCCACAGTTTTTCTGTATTCGACACGGTGACTTTAAGTGCCGTAATGTTCGGTCAAACGGTTTTAGCGAAGTCGTGCATTCAGGCAGGAATTGAGTTCGATGGTAAAGAAGCACACTCTGCTTTATACGATACGCAAAAGACTGCTGAACTGTTTTGCTATATTTTGAACAAACTGTCTCCGCACCTGCTTGACAGTTTAACGGCGGATCACTAAGATACCGCCATCCTCGCAACGTCCCTATCGTCTAGAGGCCTAGGACATCGCCCTTTCACGGCGGTAACCGGGGTTCGAATCCCCGTAGGGACGCCATCTATTTGATTATTCAATCATTTCAATGACGCAAACAGCACAATCAAAAACGGTGCGATCAACGTCAAAATAAACCCGCTAAATAAAGCCAACTGAACATCTTGACTTCGACAGTTTTGCTTAATAAATGGCAAAGTTGAATCCATTGCCGTTGCACCACAGACACCAATCACACTTTGCGGCAAACTGCGCCCGCATAAAAACAGCAATATAGTCAAATCATTATAAAACCAATACAATGGTGCAATGAGTTATTCAGAACATTTTAGACGTAAAATTTTAGCTAAGCTTGAGGAAGGTTATTCTATTCGAGCGGTAGCTGCACAATTTGAAATT
>NZ_BKNN01000045.1 GCF_008993995.1 Acinetobacter brisouii | reverse complement strand
TATAATCAACGAAGAATTCAAAAAGGCTTGGATTTTAAGACACCAAATCAAATGGCAGAAGACTTTTATCGGTTAGCTGCCTAGAATCTCCCAAGTGAAAGTCTCCTGCTAATTCAGCACACATCATTGAGTTCGCAGATCATCAACGCTTCACCCTAAAATGGGCAGTACTCACCAGCTTTGTACTCATGGGCAGTGCATTAGTTTTCGGTATGTTCCCACTCTTTGCAGGATAAACCCCCAAGCCTTTATAAAAAAATACCCCTGAATTCAGGGGTATTTTCAAATTAATCTTTAAGCATCTTTACGGCGCATATGCGGGAACAACAATACATCACGAATACTTGATGCATTTGCAAACAACATCACTAAACGATCAATACCAATCCCTTCACCTGCAGTTGGCGGCAAACCATATTCCAAAGCTTCAATAAAGTCTGCATCATAATGCATCGCTTCATCATCGCCCGCATCTTTTTCTGCAACTTGTGCTTGAAAACGCTCAGCTTGGTCAATCGGGTCATTTAACTCGCTAAAGCCATTTGCCAACTCACGACCACCAATAAAGAATTCAAAACGGTCAGTAATATGCGGATTATGGTCATTACGGCGCGCCAACGGAGAAGTTTCTGCTGGATATTCTGTAATGAATGTTGGTTGACGTAATTGAGTTTCAACCGTTTCTTCAAAGACGATGGTTTGTAATTTACCCAAACCAAAACCAGCTTTCACTTGTTCTTTAAGTTCTTCACGAACAAAGTTTGCCAAGAATTCACGATCATTGACATTGTCTGGCGTAAAGCTTGGGTTATGTTCAAGAATCGCATCGAACATTGAAATTTTCTTGAATGGGCCTTTGAAGCTATACACTTCTTCACCATATGGCACATCAGTTGAACCTAAAATATCAATCGCTAGTTTTTCTAGCATATTTTCAGTCAACTGCATCAAATCTTTATAGTCAGCATAAGCTTGGTAGAATTCAATCATGGTGAACTCTGGGTTATGGCGAGTTGACACCCCTTCGTTACGGAAGTTACGGTTAATCTCGAACACACGTTCAAAACCACCCACAACAAGACGTTTCAAATAAAGTTCAGGTGCGATACGAAGATATAAATCCATATCCAAAGCATTGTGATGGGTCACAAATGGACGCGCAGAAGCCCCCCCTGGAATCACGTGCATCATTGGCGTTTCAACTTCCATGAAACGTTGATCTGCCAAGTAGTTGCGAATACCTGCAACCACTTGCGCACGAATTTCAAATGTTTTACGTGTTTCTTCGTTCACGATCAAATCAAGATAACGCTTACGGTATTTTGCTTCTGTATCACTTAAACCGTGGAATTTATCTGGAAGTGGGCGCAAAGATTTAGTCAATAATTCAAAAGTCTCAAGGTGTACATATAAGTCACCTTTGCCTGAACGACCAATGTAACCCGTTGCAGCAACGATATCACCCAAATCCAAAGATTTAATGCTTGCCAATGTTTCAGCAGGCAAACCTTTACGGTCAACATAAAGCTGAATACGACCTGTCATGTCTTGCAGCACGATGAACGAACCACGGTTCAACATCACACGACCCGCAACTTTTACATAAACGTGTTCACCCGCTTCGATTGCAGCTTTGTCTAAATCTTTAAACTGCTCTTGCAAGTCGCCTGCATAATGTTCGCGTTTAAATGTATTTGGCCAAGGGCTTGTACCCGCCTCTTTGGCATGTTCCTGAATTTGCTTTAACTTGGCATGACGCTGTGCAATTAAATCGTTTTCGGAAATAATGGGTTCAGAAGTCGATTGAGCGTTTTGTTGCGTCATCTCTGCCTCGAAAAAGTAATTAAAAAAATGAAGTCACATAGCATAGCAGAATTCATGCTTTTTTCGAAAGAATTCTTAAAAATCAGCTCAAAAAATCAGTCAACTTATGCAACTTTAGTCTAAAACAAAAACTTTTTAGACCTTTCGCTAGCACACACAAATCCAGAAGCAACGTAAAATACAACAGAAACCGCGAACATTTTAAGACCAAATGCATGTTTCTAACTGACTTTTCCACATTACCTTGTGATGAAACCCACTCGATGAAGATGAACAATGTCAAAATTCTATTTCTGCATGGACTAGATTCATCTAAGGAATCCAATAAATTCCATGCCATTCACGCAAAACAAAAATTTTGCATGGATGTGGATTATCGCAATTTAAGTTTTCAAACTGTTGAAATGCTTTATCAAAACATGATCGCAAAGATTAAACCCGATCTTTTGGTTGGACATGGCGTGGGGGGTTACTGGACGCTGAGAATGTCCGATCAATTTCGCTTACCTGCAATTGTTGCCAATCCAAGTCTTGCTCCAAAGTTTCGTGATGATTATCCTGCACTCGAAGAAAAAGACCTTGATCATGATATTCCTCAGCTTGCATATTTGGAGCTGGGTGATGAAATGTTAGATATGCACCAAACTCAACATATTTTAGAGCGTTTTATGTTGGTACACACTTACGCAGGCGGCTACCATCGCCTAGAATGCCCAGAAAATATCAATTTACTGATTCAACATTTTGAGCAGACTTTATTATCCCAAAAATAAAAAATGCCGATCTTTAAATCGGCATTTTCGCAACTCGGTTAAATCAATTAAGCAACTGCTTCTTCTTGCTGTGGCTTTTCACTTTCGCGAACTACAGACCACACATCCAAACCAATTTCTTTATGCAATGTATCTAAATCTAAAAGAATGGTTGCACCCAATACATTCAATTGGCATTTTTGCGCCAAAGCTTGAACTGCTTTCAAGGTACCGCCCGTTGCTAAAATATCATCAACTAAAATGACATTTTGATTTGGTGCAACGTCAGCCGACATTTCAAGTTTATCCAAGCCGTATTCCAAGCTATAGCCCACACCAACAACTGGAGGTGGCAATTTACCCGCTTTACGAACCAAGATTAGACCCTTATTCAAACGCTGTGCCAAAAAGCTTGCCAATACAAAGCCGCGCGCTTCAACTGCGACAAAACTATCAACCGCTTCGATTTGATCCGCAGGAATACTTGCAACTAAAGCATCAGACAATGCTGCAATTTGATTTACCAATAACGGTGTTAAATCATAAAAACAAATTCCAGTTTTAGGAAAGTTTGGAACAGTGCGGATGTTAGACCAAAAAGTTTGAGCGAAGTTCATGGCAGGAGAGTTTTAATCAATCTATTTGCGCTAATTTTAACCAAATAAATTAAAAAAAACCATGATTTTCTATTTCATAGCATTTGTTTTATTATTTTTTAAATTTAAGCTATTGATTTAAAACAAAATAAAAATTTAATAAAATTACAAACCGAAAATATTATAAGGATTTATTTATTTATTTCCTTACAACCTTAGTCTATAACATTCAAAATATCATCTTCATTTCTTTGGTTTTTGTTCATCTCAATACCCACACCCAAGATAATCTTGATTTTAACCCGCAACAAAAGCAAAAAAAATTGAAGAATACCCTGTAAACTACTGTTATTCATTTCACCCCAATCACATAATATTGCTGATAGGCATTTTCTATTACCCATCAGCACTTTGGAGATACTCATGAAAAAATATCAATGCATCGTTTGTGGATGGATTTATGACGAAGCAGCAGGTTGGCCAGAAGATGGAATTGCTCCTGGCACAAAATGGGAAGATGTACCGAATGATTGGACTTGCCCAGACTGTGGTGTATCCAAAGCCGATTTTGAAATGATTGAAGTCTAAAATCTAAAAACAACAAAGACCATGTTCAACATGGTCTTTTACGAATATCTGTTGGAGAAGAATATGCAGCCTATTGTGATTATCGGTTCAGGTATGGCGGGTTACACCCTAGCACGTGAATATCGAAAATTAAATAAAGAACAAGAACTAATCATGATTTGTGCTGATGATGCAGCAAGTTATGCTAAACCAACGCTCTCCAATGCTTTTGCAGGCAATAAACAACCTGAACAGATTGCACTGGCAGATGCTCAAAAAATGGCTGAGCAACTCAATATGCGGATTGAAACTCACGCATGGGTCAATCATATTGATGCAGCACAACATCAGTTAAGTTATGTTCAAAATCAGCAAACCATTGAGCTTAAATACAGTAAATTGATTTTAGCTGTTGGTGCAAATCCAATTCGCCTTGCAATCGCAGGAGATGGCAGCGATGACATCCATGTGGTGAACTCACTGTCTGACTATCGTGCATTTCGTCAGCGTCTTGATCAAAAAGCAGAAAAACGTCTTGTCATTTTAGGTGCAGGTCTAATTGGCTGTGAATTTGCCAATGACTTACAGCATGCAGGCTATCAATCTACAGTGATTGATCTTGCCCCACAACCTCTTGGTCGTTTACTTCCAACTTATGTGGCTGAAGCATTTCAAAAGAAATTACAGCAGAGTGGAATCAAATTTATCTTAGGCACAACCGTTGAGAAAGTCAGTAAACTTGAGCAACACTATGTGGTTACACTTGAAAATGGTCACAGTCTCGCTGCAGATCTCGTTTTATGCGCTGTTGGCTTGCAACCCAATATTGATTTGGCAAAACATGCACAGATTGAAACTAGCCGCGGTATTTTGACCAATAGTCTAATGGAAACCAATCAGCCTGATATTTATGCTGTTGGTGACTGTGCAGAGGTCAACGGCATGCTGTTGCCATATGTGATGCCGATCATGCAACAAGCGCGTGCTCTTGCAAAAACACTCGCAGGTGAACATACGCATGTTCATTACCCTGCGATGCCTGTTGCTGTCAAAACGCCTGCTGCGCCACTGACTGTACTTCCTGTACCTCCTCAAGTTGAAGTCAATTGGGAAACAGAGCATTTTGAAGATGGCATGTTATCTAAAGCCGTTGACAGTTCAGGAACCCTTCGTGGTTTTGTTTTATTGGGCGCAACTGCTGCTAAGCAACGTTTAACATTAACCAAGCTTGTTCCTGACCTAATCCCACTTCAAGCCTAACTCAACTATGGATGCTTAGCATGAATCCAAATCTTGTGTTCAGCCCATCGCCTTATAGCCAATATATGCGCGAAACCAAAGTCAAACTCGAAAATGGCATCGAACTCCATGTCGAAGTTGGTGGGAATCCTGAGCATCCATGTATTTTGCTGATTATGGGTCTAGGTGGGCAACTCATTTTATGGCCTGATTTTTTCTGCAAATCACTCATTGATCAAGGCTTTTATGTAATTCGCTTTGATAATCGTGACATTGGATTATCGAGTAAAATTTCCGATTCTCCTCGACATACAAAGCATCTGTTGAATATGATGGCGCGCTTTAGTGTTGGTCTTAAAAATCAAGGTGCTGCCTATACCTTAGAAGATATGGCGGATGATGTTGCTTTACTGCTTGATCAATTACAAATTGCAAACTGTCATCTCATTGGTGCATCGATGGGCGGTATGATTGCTCAAATTGTTGCAGCTAAATATCCCGAAAAAGTGAATAAACTCGGATTATTGTTTACCAGTAATAATCAACCTTTACTTCCTGCACCCGGCATCAAACAACTCAAAATGATGCTCAGCAAACGCCCTTTACAAGAAGATGAAATCATTCGTCAAAATGTCTTGCTTTATCAGGCGATTGGCTCACCTAACTATGTAAATGTTGAAGAAGTTCGTTTATTTGCACGTAAGGCTTATCTGCGCAGCTACCATCCCAATGGTGTACTCCAACAACTATTGGCGATATTATGTACAGGTTCATTGAAACACTGGAACCAACAGATCCAGCAGGAAACACTCGTGATTCACGGCGAATGTGATCGCCTACTCCCACCAAAACATGGACGGGTTGTTGCAAAAGCAATTAAGTCTGCAAAATTTGAATTAATTGCTGGAATGGGGCATGATATTCCACCACATTTTATCCCTCAATTGAGTGGTTTATTTGCACATCACTTTAAACCTTAAAAGTATATTAGGACGCTATGGCTGCATTACCCTCTTTAAGACAGCTTTCTTATTTAGTTACCCTGTCTGAAACATTGCATTTTACCGAGGCAGCACGTCGCTCTTTTGTGACCCAGTCAACTTTGTCTGGTGGCATCATGGAGTTAGAACGTCTACTAGGGGGTGTTTTGGTTGAACGCGATCGCCAAAATGTACGTTTAACACCTTTAGGGGAACAAGTTGTTGCGCGCGCACGTGTTTTACTTGCCGATGCTCAAGATTTAATGCGTCTAAGCCGTGAAATGAGTGAACCTTTAACAGGTGATTTGCATTTGGGGATTATTCCCACGATTGCGCCTTTTATTTTGACGCAATTACTCCATGAAGTGCATCACTATCTGCCAAAGATTCAACTCCATCTTCACGAAGCTCAAAGTGAAAAAATTGTTGAAAAACTAGAGCATGGCAATTTGGACATGATTGTTTTGGCACTTCCATTTGATACACGCGGACTCAAAGTGACCGAAATTGCCAAAGAAAATCTGGTTCTCGTTCACCATAAAGCCGATCAACAATGTGTTCGTGCAAGTAGTCTAGATGATTTAGATTTGTCACGTTTAATGCTGCTTGAAGAAGGTCATTGTTTACGTGATCATGTCCTCAGTGCTTGCCCTATCGGTGAACGTAAAAATGATCATCGCTTAAAAGCAAGTTCATTACCAACCTTGATTGAGATGGTTTCTTCAAACTTAGGCTATACGCTACTGCCAGAAATTGCATTACAGCGCCACATGTTACAGTGTCATGCTGATTTACAGGTGAAGCATATTGAAGCTGCACCTAGCCGTACGATTGCATTGGTTACGCGTAAAAGCACCCCTTTACAAAATGAATTCAATGTCTTAGTCGATATCTTAAAGAAAATCACCCAAGCTCAATAAGCTCAAAAGCCATGCCAATGTTCAAACTTTGGCATGGCTTTTTTACAGCACCACGCTAAGCATTGTCATCATTCTGTTATATAGTAACATTAAGAAACATTTTTCAAGTATAACCCTTAAGTTGCACTTAAGGCATTTCTCCCATATTAAACTCAGTTTCGTTTGAGATGCTCAATGAGCAATAGCTCTATTAAGCAAGTGAGTGCCCAATATGGCAAATGTCTGTTACTGTGCTGATGATTTTGCATTAAATTCCAGTATTTCTAATGCAATCATTAATTTAATTCAAAAGAATCGTTTACATGCAACCTCCTGCATGACTCAATCTCCTGAATGGCCAAATGCAGCACAGCAACTCAAGCCTTATACTTTTCAAGCTGAAGTGGGTTTACATCTCAACTTTACCCATGTGTTTGACTCAAATACGTGGGCTTTTTCTTTACCACAATTGATGTTCAAAGCTTGGTCTCGGCAACTCTCCCGCCAAAAAGTGTATGAAAGCATTCAGGCTCAGTGGCAGGCATTTACACAAGCACTTGGACAAACACCCGATTTTGTCGATGGGCATCAGCATGTTCATCAATTCCCTGTTATCCGTGAAGTCCTGATTCAATTTTTACAAGAACAGAATTTTAAGGGCTGGATCAGAAATCTTCAGCATGCCGTTGTTGTCGCACCATATCAATTTAAAACCAATATGTTGATGCAACTTGGTTCAAAATCACTCCGTCGTCTTTGCACTCAAAGCCATTTTAAACAGAATCAGAATTTCGCTGGCATTTATGATTTTAAGCCAATGAACTACGCGAGCTTAAATCAAAAATGGCTAGCTCAAGCGCAAGATGATCTATTAATCATGTGTCATCCTGCTCAAAACAGTACCGATCAAGATGATGCGATCAAAGTCGCAAGAGTTCAGGAATATCAATATCTTGATTCATCTCAGTTCATCTATGACTGCCAAGCCAATCAGATTACGCTCACACGTATCGGAGTCAGCGCATGAGAACAAATCCTATTTTGTCCTGTGTCATCCCTGCTTATAACGAAGCTGAAAATCTTCCAAAATTCATTCCTGCTTTAGTGGAAAAATTAGAGCAACAGCACCTTACAGGCTATGAAATTATCGTGATTGATGATGGTAGCAAAGACAATACATTGACTGTCTTGGATGGTTTAGTAGAGCAATATCCTCTGCGCGTATTGGCACTGTCCCGTAACTTTGGTAAAGAAGCGGCACTCAGTGCAGGTTTAGATCATGTCACGGGTGATATTGCGTTATTGATAGATGCAGACTTTCAGCACCCAATTGACGAAATTCCAACCATGCTGAATTTATGGCGCAATGGCTATGATATGGTATATGGCATTCGCAACCGTACAACCGAATCTTGGCTAAAACGCTTATTTACCCATAGTTTCTATCGCATTTTAAGTCTTAGCTCTTCAGTTCAGATTCCTGAAAATGCAGGAGATTTTCGTCTTATTGATGCCAAAGTTATTGCTGCAATTCAAAATCTCCCAGAAAAAAATCGTTATATGAAAGGCTTATATGCGTGGGTAGGTTTTAAAAGTGTTGGCTTACAGTTTTCCGAGCAAGAGCGCCAATATGGTACTTCAAGTTTTAATTTTAAGTCATTATTTAATTTAGCATTATCAGGTTTAACAGGATTTTCAGACTTACCGCTACGGGTCTGTATCTATCTAGGTGCTTTACTCGCCTTTATGGCGATGAGTTATGGTTTTTGGATCATTATTGAAACACTCGTTGAAGGTAACAAAGTCGCTGGCTGGGCAACACTCGCCGCAGGAATGACACTATTGGGTGGTATTCAACTGTTATTTATTGGAATTGTGGGTGAATATATCGGCAGAATTTATACAGAAGTCAAAAATCGCCCAAAATATATTGTCGCTGCTGAATATTCAAAAGATAAAAGTATCTCGCCACAGCCTCAACAACGACTTTCTTAATGCTTTCTTTCTTGACCTTTTTACGTTTTGGTGTCATTGGCGGACTAGCCGCAATCACTCATTATAGCGTGGTGATGCTACTGCTTCATTTATCGCAACTTCCACTCGCTTATGCCAATTTATTGGCGTTTATTGTGGCATTTTGGGTGAGCTACTTCGGGCATCGACATTTTACATTCCAAGCACAAGCACTTTCGCATCGGCAAACTTTACCTAAGTTTGTCCTTGTTGCGACTTTGGGCTTTATCTTCAATGAAAGTTTATTGCTGATTTCACATCATTTTTTAAACATTCCACTCTCGATCTTAGTGGTTTTCGCGATTTTTATGACTGCGATTTTCACCTTTGTATTGAACCGATTTTTTGCATTCCAGCATTGAGGCTATGCTATGCAACCACTAAATAGATCATCCAAATTATTATTAATACTGCTACCAATTTGGCTTTTTATCACTGCAATTATTCGTCCAATGTCTGTTCCAGATGAAGGACGTTATGGTGATATTAGCCGTGCAATGTTTGAAACAGGCGACTGGCTCACACCACGTATCAATGGCTTTCCATTTATGCACAAACCACCACTTTTACATTGGATCAGTACAGGTCTTATGGAAATTTTTGGCGTGCATTTGTGGGTCTTACGCCTAGTGCCGGTGCTTGCCGCCACCCTGATGCTGACCAGTATTTTTTTCTTTGTCCGCAAATATATTAACGAGCAGGTTGCTCAGCTCAGTGTATTTATTTTAGCGACGAGTCTATTATTTTTTGGCAGCAGTCAATACATTAATCATGATTTACTGGTTGCAGCATGGATGACACTGACTGTGTTCTGCTTTGCTGATTACACATTATCTGGCAAAAAATCTATTTTATTTTTGGGTTATGTCGCATGTGCTGGTGGTTTTTTAAGTAAGGGGCTAATTGGTGTCTTGGTTCCTGGCATGGTGATTTTACCTTGGGTGATTTACTGCAAAGAATGGAAAAAAATCCCTGCTCTACTCAATCCATTTGGTATTTTACTGTTTATTCTTTTGGCTGGCCCATGGCTTTATCTAGCTCAGCAGCATTATCCAAACTTCCTGCACTATTTCTTTATTGAACAACAATTTGACCGTTTTAGCTCATCAGGTTTCAACAACAAACAGCCTTGGTTTTTCTATATCGTCATTTTATTTTTCAGTTTTCTACCATGGCTGATGCTGACTGGATTTAAAGGCATTAAGCAACATATTCGCACAGCCATCCCTTCACCGATTTTAGCTTTACTGCTATGGTGGCTAGTTTCAGTTCTTGTTTTCTTTTCAATTCCGCCATCTAAATTGGCAGGCTATATTTTACCTGCAATTGCGCCACTGACTATTCTCATCACAGCATGGGTTCAGCAAGCCCTGATTCAACATAAAAATAAATTACAACAACTTGGTTCATTTATTTTTATCACCCTCATTGGAATTGCAATCTTGGTTGCTCCACATGTGATTAAGGAGAATCATGGTTTTTATTTAGAACATATCGGTTTTATTTCTATTCTTGGTGCCATCCTAATCATTAGCCCGTGGATGCTCTTTACTGCAAATAAAGCAGGGAAACTGTCATTATTCCAAGCAACGGCGTGCAGTTTAGTTATTCTTTGCTCCGTGATTCCTTTTGCTGTGCGTATGTTTGATACCAAAACCAATCATGATCAGACTCAATTTCAGCAATATTTGCATGGCAATACTCAACTGGTGTTTTACCACTACTATTTTTATGATCTGCCCTTTTTACTTGATCTTAAAACGCCAGTCTATTTGGTAAATAATTGGGATAATGTTGGCGGAGATAATTCTTCGGTTGAAATTAAAGATGGTCTATTATTTGAACCACAGTTAAAACGCTATTTATGGAATGATGCAGCGCTTGAACAGGCACTGAACAACAAACAACCATTGATTGTGATTAGTCGTCCGCATGATTTCAAACCTGCCGACCCTCATGTTAAGGTTCTACATCAGCGTAATTATGATGTTTTTATTTTTAATCAATAAGCTATAAAAAAAGAGGAAGCTTTTTGCTTCCTCTTTTTGTCTTTTTTGCAGACTTATTCGGCTGTCGTTTCTACCACAACTGCTTCTTCAGTCGACTCAATTACTTGATCTTCAATCAGTTCATCATCTTCAACAGCATCAATTGCTTCAACGCGAACCAGTGTTTCCGTTTCATCTAAACGAATCAAACGTACACCTTGTGCATTTCGCCCAGTGGTTGCAACTTCAGACGCACGAGTACGCACCAAAGTCCCACCATCAGAGATCAACATCAGCTCTTTGGTTTCATCAATCGCAACTGCACCGATCAACTCACCATTACGCTCTGAAGTTTTAATCGCGATGACACCCTTACCACCACGTTTTTTGGTCGGGAAATCATCGACTGGCGTACGCTTACCATAACCGTTGGCACAAGCACACAACACTTCACCTGTTGCAGGCACAACGACTAATGACACAATGCGGCTGACAACACCTGAATCTGAAGATTCATCGCTATCCTCATTTTCATCATTGTCATTTTCAGCATCTTCGCTATCGAGCGCATTGGCAGCCAAGGCAACACGCATACCACGTACACCTTTTGCTGTACGTCCCATCGCACGTACATCACTTTCTGCGAAACGAATCGCTTTACCTTCATTTGAGAACAGCATGATTTGCTGATTACCATCGGTAATCGCCACACCGATCAAGGTATCTTCATCATTCAATTCAATTGCACGCAGACCATTTGAACGAACATTACTAAATTGTTCCAGTTCAACACGTTTCACTGTGCCTGAAGCGGTCGCCATAAACACATAATGGTTTTCTGGGAATTCAGTTAAAGGAAGAATTGCAGTAATCGTTTCATTTGCATCGAGTGGCAACAGGTTGACCATTGGACGACCTTTTGCACCACGTGACGCTTGCGGAACTTCAAATACTTTCAAGCGATAGACTTTACCAACATTGGTGAAGCACAGTACTGTCGCATGGTTCGATGCCACAATCAGATGTTGGATATAATCATCTTCTTTCATCGAGGTTGCTGACTTACCACGACCACCGCGACGCTGCGCCGCATAGTCAGACAATGGTTGAGTCTTGGCATAACCTGTCTTAGAAACGGTTAACACCACTTGTTCTTCAGGAATCAAATCTTCACGGCAGAAATCAACACGTGATTCAACAATATCAGTACGACGTGCATCGCCATATTGTTGCAAAATCAGCGCAAGTTCTTCTTTAATGACGTTCATCAACAAGTTAAAGTCATTGAGGATGGCTGTAAGTTCTGCAATTTGCGCCAAGATTTCACTGTATTCGGCATGCAGTTTGTCTTGTTCCAAACCTGTCAAACGGTGCAAACGTAATTCTAAAATTGCACTGACTTGAGTTGGTGACAGGCGATAAATTTGCTCAGCCAAACCAAATGGACGACTTGGATCTTCACCTTCAATTTCGTCTGGACGAACTGAAATTGCGCCAGCTTTTTCAAGTAGTTCAACCACACCACCCGCAGCCCACTCACCTGCTTGCAAACGCTCACGTGCTTCTGCTGGATTGGCTGAAGTTTTAATGGTCTCGATAATGGCATCAATATTTGCCAGAGCAACCGTTAAACCTTCCAAGATGTGACCGCGTTCACGTGCTTTACGCAATTCGAACATGGTACGGCGAGTTACAACTTCCTGACGGTGACGAATAAACGCTGCAATAATATCTTTCAGGTTCATTAATTTTGGTTGACCATTGTCTAGGCAAACCATATTAATGCTGAACGAGTTTTCAAGCTGTGTATTCAAGAACAGGTTATTAACCACCACTTCCGCGTTTTCGCCACGCTTCAAGTCGATCGCAATACGCATACCATCTTTGTCAGACTCGTCACGTAATTCTGAAATACCTTCCAGTTTCTTTTCTTTGACCAACTCAGCAATACGTTCAATGACTTTTGCTTTGTTGACCTGATATGGAATTTCAGTAAAGACGATGGTAATACGACCCGTTTTCTCATCTTCTTCAAAATGGTACTTACCACGAATATGCAAACGACCTTTACCTGTACGGTAAGCATCCACAATGCCTGATTTACCGTAGATAATGCCGCCTGTTGGGAAATCTGGACCACTAATATGATCCATCAAGCCTTCAATTGAAATATTTGGATTGTCTGCATAAGCAAGACAAGCATGAATCACTTCAGTCAAGTTGTGTGGTGCCATGTTGGTTGCCATACCAACTGCAATACCAGCCGCACCATTAATCAACAGATTTGGAACACGAGTGGGTAAAACTTGAGGAATACGCTCAGAGCCGTCGTAGTTGTCTTCCCAATCGACTGTATCTTTCTCAAGATCTGCCAAAAGTTCATGAGCAAGCTTGGTCATACGCACTTCGGTATAACGCATTGCTGCTGCGCTATCACCATCGATTGAACCAAAGTTACCTTGACCATCGACCAATTGGTAACGCAAGCTGAAATCCTGAGCCATACGTACGATGGTTTCATACACCGCAGAGTCACCATGTGGGTGATACTTACCGATGACGTCACCCACTACACGAGCAGACTTTTTATAGGCTTTGTTATAATCATTGCCTAACTCATGCATTGCATAAAGCACGCGACGATGAACAGGTTTTAGACCGTCTCTTACGTCTGGCAATGCACGAGAGACAATCACGCTCATCGCATAATCAAGATACGAGTGCTTGAGTTCATCCTCAATGGCAATCGGTCGGATTTCCGATACGCTCATGCATACTCCTTATTATTCGACTATTTAAACTCGATAAACAGCCAGAAATTTTGAAAAAATTCAGACAAAATTAGTGAGAAAATTTTTCACTAAAACTGAAAAACATAACGCAATATTTTAGCATATTCACCCTCGCTTTGTTGCTTTACCAGTAAATAGAATCGCATTTCTCACACAAAATCGTTGCTTTTTTGAGCATAATTTTCAGCATTTTTCTATTACAGATTCTTTTATCAATTTCCTCTAATTTGGAATGTTTTTTCTGATCTGAATTGGTGTTTTTTTCTTATTAAATTTATATATTTCTATCGAAAAACAACTAACACAAATACAACTCTTGGGCATAAAAAAACGCCCATTTGGGCGTTTTTTAGACTGAATTCAAAAAATTACAGCTTAGATACTAATTCTGGCACAACTTCGTTCAAGTCACCCACTAACCAGTAGTCAGCAACTCCGTTGATTGGTGCTTCTTCATCTTTATTGATCGCAACGATCACTTTAGAATCTTTCATACCTGCCAAGTGCTGAATCGCACCTGAAATACCCACGGCAATGTACAAGTCAGGTGCAACAATCTTACCTGTTTGACCCACTTGCATGTCGTTTGGTACAAAGCCTGCATCAACCGCTGCACGTGATGCACCTTGTGCTGCACCCAATTTGTCTGCCAATGGGTCAAGGACTTTGTGGTAGTTTTCACCTGAACCCACACCACGACCACCAGAGACCACAATGCGTGCTGCTGAAAGTTCTGGACGTTCAGTTTTTACGATTTCTTCTGTCACGAATTTCGATACGCCTGCATCTTTTGCTTCACTTACCGCTTCAACTGCTGCCGCGCCACCTTCTGCCGCAACAGCATCAAATGCTGTGGTACGTACAGTCGCAACCACAATCGCTTCTTCTGATTGTACAGTCGCAATCGCATTGCCTGCATAAATCGGACGTTTGAAGGTATTTGCAGATTCAACTGCAATGATATCGCTGACCATACTGACATCAAGTAACGCTGCAACGCGTGGCAGGATGTTTTTACCTGTAGTGGTAGCCGCTGCCAAAATATGGCTGTAGCCTTTACCCAAGTCTGCAACCAATGCAGCAATATTTTCAGCAAGTTGATGTGCATAAGCAGCATTGTCTGCCAATAGCACTTTGCTTACGCCTGCAACTTTTGCTGCTGCATCGGCAACAGCTTGTGCGCCTGAACCCGCAACAAGGATAGTGATGTCTCCACCAATTTTTTGCGCTGCTGCGACAACATTTAAGGTTGCGCCATTTAATGTCTGATTGTCGTGCTCAGCGATGACTAAAATACTCATGATGTTATCCCTGCCTTTTAGATCACTTTCGCTTCGTTTTTAAGTTTTTCAACAAGCTCATCGACTGATTTCACTTGTACGCCTGCTTGACGTTCTGCTGGAGCTTCAACTTTTAATGTTTTCAGTTTACTGCCCGTTGCTACGCCATAATCTGCTGGAGATTTAGTCTCAAGCGGTTTTTTACGCGCTTTCATAATATTTGGTAGAGCCGCATAACGTGGTTCATTCAAACGTAAATCAGTCGTGATGATCGCAGGTAGGCTCAACTCAACAGTTTGCAAACCACCATCGATTTCACGAGTCACTTGAACTTTGTCACCATCCACTTTAACTTCAGAGGCAAATGTTGCCTGACCTGCACCTAAAAGTGCTGCCAACATTTGACCGACTTGGTTAGAGTCATCATCAATAGCTTGTTTACCGAGCAAAATCAGTTGTGGTTGTTCTTGGTCTACGACACCTTTTAAGATTTTCGCAACTTCTAAAGCACCGATTTCATCAGCTGTTTCAACCAAGATACCACGGTCAGCACCAAGCGCCATTGAAGAACGGATTTGCTCCTGCGCTTCTTTTGCACCCACTGAAACCACGATGATTTCAGAAACAATGCCTTTTTCTTTCAAGCGAACCGCTTCTTCCACTGCGATTTCACAGAATGGGTTAATTGACATTTTTACGTTGGTTAAATCAACACCACTATTGTCCGGCTTAACGCGAACTTTAACGTTGGCATCTACCACACGTTTGACAGCAACAAGAGCCTTCATGTATTCCTCGGCTGTATTATCCAATGATCAAGGAGAAAAGTGCGATACTTTTCAGAAATTCGTTTTCGTTGCCTATCTTGCAATGCGTTTGGCATTTCGGTCAAGTCACAATTTTTTGACAAAGCCTGATTTTGCTTGAAAAATGTGAATTGATCAGTTCAAAGAAAAGTGCAGCGCGAGGTATTCTACCCTAGTTTTTAGGTATTTTTAAAATAAAAAACAATGATTTAAAAAATAAAACTTATGAGTCACTTTTGCTCAAATTATTAGTTTTACTCATGATTAACATCAGAAATATCCACATCTATTGATAACAAAGACTGTAACCAGATCTCACATCAATGTCATAAATACAACATAACAGCTCATAAAAAATGCCAGCAAATGCTGGCAAGGGAAAATCAAAGAATTAGTGCGCCATCAACCATGTTGCAGCCAACATAATCATACTCGCTGAAGTTGCATCCACCCATTTTTGTTTGCTTTGATCAAAACCTGCTTTTTGTGTGGCTTTTGCCACAATAAATGACAAGGTGAGATAAACAACAACACATGAACCAATAAAAATCAGAGATAACAGCAAACCTTCAACCACAGGATTGCCTTTGCTATGCATAAATTGTGGCAAGATCGCAAAATAAATCAGCATCACTTTCGGATTGAGTAAAGACGTGACAAAGCCTTTACGAATTGGGTTATGGGTCTGCGCTGCTTGTAAACGAATTCCTTTACTATTGAACGCAGAACGAAACAATTGAATCGAAATATAAATCAAATAGGCAATTCCAAAGAAACGAATTGCATTAAACAACATTGGATAAGACACAATAATCGCTGAGATACCAAGCGCTACCAGAACAGAATGCACTAAATATCCAGAACATACGCCAAATGTCGCCATCATGCCTGACTTAAAATCTTTACCCATGACTTGTGAAAGGACAAACAACATATCAGGTCCAGGAGTCAACACCAGTGGAATCACCGTGATCGCAAAAAGGGTAAAATCAGACATCGCTTGCGCCTTCATCAGCAGCTAAGCTATTATTGAGAAAAACGCATCAAATAGGATTGCAAATATTCTATAATTAAATCAATTTTTCGAATTAAATTCTAATTTATGAAACAAATTAATAAATCAGTTTCAATAAAGCTCGATCGTATCGATAAAAATATTATTTTGAATTTGCAAAAAAATGGACGTATTCAAAACAACGACCTTGCCAAAGCGGTAGGACTCTCTCCGTCGTCTTGTTTACGGCGCGTGAAGTTACTTGAAGAGGTCGGTGTAATTCGTGGCTATACCACTTTGGTTGATCCTCAAAAGGTTGGATTTTCTTTGATTTTGTTTTCACGAATTTGGCTGATCGGTCAAGATGCCGAAACCATTGATTGTTTTATCGAAGCCATGAAAGAGCTTCCTCAAGTCATGGAATGCTATATTATTCTAGGCGAGTGCGATGCCATGCTCAAAGTGGTGGTGCCTGACCTCGAAAGTTACCGTAAATTTCAGTCCAGCCACCTCACCAAAAAAAATGGCATTACCAGTGTCAAAACAGATTTACCGAGCCAGTTTATTAAACAAAGCTATCAATTGCCTTTAGATGAATACTAAATTCTACTTTTGTGCGCGTGGGTGTGCTCGATCATAACTTTGCGCAAGATGTTCAAAATCCAAATGGGTATAGATTTGCGTGGTATTCAAATTACTGTGACCCAGCATTTCCTGAATACCACGTAAATCTCCACTTGAAGACAACAAATGACTGGCAAAACAATGGCGCAGCAAGTGTGGATGCAAATCGGCATTTACGCCTGCGCGCTGCGCTTGTGCTTTTACCCGATTTTCAATTTGACGAGGCGTTAATGCTCCACCACGCTGCGAAATAAATATGGGGTCTGTTGCACGAATCACATGCCCAACCCAAATGGCATAAACTTTAAACCATTGTTGCAAACTCGTTTTGGCTTTCTCCCCAAAAGGCACTACACGAGTTTTATCGCCTTTACCTGTAACACGCAGCAGCAGTCGTTCAAAATCTAAGTCATGTACACGTAATGCCTGCAACTCAGCAAGACGCAAACCACTGGAGTAAAGCAGTTCCAAAATTGCTTTATCGCGCAACCACAATTGTTGCTCTACAGGTTTTTCAGGTGCAGGCTGCTCTAAAATTTGAAGAATGGTTTCTACATCTAATAGCCCCGGCAAAGCCCGAGGTTGACGTTTGAGTTGAAAATCTTTACTTGGGTTTTGAACAATATAATCCTGCTGCTCAACCCATTGCATAAACTGCCGAATTGAACTCAACATACGCTGTAAACTACTACTCGCCAGTTTTTGATATTCAACTTTTTCAGATAAATATTCTCGTAAATCAGATGCTTCTATTTGATTTAAATCCAGTTTTTTACGCTGGCAAAAATGCAGAAAATCAGTGACATCACGCGCATAAGCAGACAAAGTATGTTCGGACTGTTGTTGAATTTTACGCGAATTCAACCAGACTGCTAACAGCTCAAAAGCATCCATTTTACCCATTCCAATCAGGAAAAAATTCGAGACAATACACCACGGCGTTTTTGCGGCTGCTCCCGCAAGTAAAAAGGCGTAGTTTCTTGACAAAAATACTCACTTAAATTATCTGTTTGTTGCTCATCAATAATGGTCAGATCAACAGGAGTAGGTTGATCCAAACTATCAAAAGCGACTTGCCCCGCCTGCTGAATCAGCTGTTCCAGTTGTTGTTCTGAATCTAATTTCAATCCAATAATCAGGGTGGGAGCCTGATCACGCTGTGGGTTAAACATTGTTGCCAAACAGGCTGCTTGTACTTGTGGCTTAGTTTGAAAAAATTTCTGCAACTGCGTCACCATTTGATATGGATAATCTGTCGGTTGCCCCAGTAAAACTTCGGTATCCTGCTCAACCTCATAACGCTCGACCTGCCCCATATCAATATCTAGCAGGTGCTGAATTTCCTTGGATGTAAACTCTTTACCATAAGGAGATAAAGGATTAAGCACCAAAGTGTCCCCCAACGTCATTTCAAAAAAATCACGGGTGGGCAAATACAGGTAGCTATGCTCTTCTTGTATAGATTGCTGCAAAGTTTGTAATGACAAGAAAAAGGGTAACGCTTCCGTTCCATCTGCCTTCTGCCATTTTTGCAACTGCAACTGATCACCTTGTTGTAAATGCACTTGTTCCGTCTTGGTCGACTGTGTGCGCTGGGTTGTCCCCAAACAATAAATATGCCCATTCAACAGTTGCTGTAAAAATTGTGGACGATAAGCAGGTTCTTGGGCGGCTTGTTGTAATAGTTGCTCAAGCTGTTGCTCAGACTCAAAATTTGACATTATTGGATACTCAACAGTGAGATTTTTTAATTGACCACAGTATGAAAAACTTCAACCGCATAATCAAGCCAACAAATTTTTGTTTATAATATCAATACCTATTTTGATATAGGCTTGTTAAATCATGATACTTTTAAAAAAGCATTAACCCTCACTTTATTTCTCGAGAATGGTGCATTATGAATTTTTTAATGTTATTAAAATCAATTTCTTAGAAAAAAATAACCGATAACGACTAGACAAGCAGCTCAAGCCAGTCTTGCTATCGATTTAGAAACAACAGGTGCAACCCAACCACAAAAAATTGCCTACTACTCAAGTCTTGTCAAACACTTACAACAAGATCATTAACATTTAATTGGACTATATTCAGCGGTACTTCAGAGTATTGAACACACTCAATACGCAGAGATTGTTTCTCAACTTGAGCAATTTAAATCTGATTTTCATGCCCATTTACAGGCAGAAAATATCAAGCTCTATGGCTTTTTAGAACAAAGTCTTGCACATCAAACTGAAGAGTTTAAACAAATGCGTCAATACCGCCGAGAAATGCGCAGTATTGAAAGTGTCGTCAATCAATTTTTAAGTTATTGGATTGAAAGCCGTGTAGGTGCTGAAAATATTCAACAATTTATTCAGAATTTTCAACAGATTGGGGCAGCGTTAGTCAAACGTATTGAAAGTGAAGAAAATGCACTGTATCCCATGTATCAAGACTGTGTGACATCTTAAAATCTAAACACTGCAAACCAAATCAAGGTTTGGTTTGCAGTGATAAAGTTCTAGCCTTGGAAGTAACGTAAATCAAAACGCCCTTCATAGACATTGGCTGTTGGGCCAGTCATCCAGACTACATCACCATCACGCCACGCAATATGTAATGAGCCACCTGCAAGCTGAATTTCGACTTCATTCGCCAACAAGCCACGGCGCATAGCGCTGACTGCTGCCGCACATGCCCCTGTACCACAAGCCAATGTTTCACCTACACCACGTTCAAACACACGTAAACGCGCATGTTTTTCATCGATGATCTGCATGAAACCTGCATTGACGCGTTCAGGGAAACGGACATGCGATTCAATTTGTGGGCCAAGCGTAGCCACATCTGCGGTTAGCACATCAGGTACAATCGTAACTGCATGCGGATTCCCCATATTCACCACATCAATCAAAATATTTTGATTATTGGCGAGGTCAAGGCGATACAGTTCCTCTTGTTCTTCAGCAAGAAATGGAATTTCTTGAGGCAAGAACTTCGGATAACCCATGTTGACGCGAACCCAACCATTTGGCCCAAGTTCAGGCTCAACAATCCCTGCTTTAGTTTGCACCTTGATTTTGGTTTTATGTGTCAGTTGTTGCTCATGGACGAAACGCGCAAAACAACGCACACCATTCCCACATTGTTCAACTTCAGAACCATCTGCATTGAAAATACGGTACTTAAAGTCGACGTTTGGAAAATCAGGTGGCTCAACAATCAACAACTGATCAAAGCCAATACCAAAATGACGATGTGCCATTCGCTGAATAGTTACGGCATCCAAGTAGGCGCGCTGACGAATCAGATCGATCACCACAAAGTCATTGCCCAGACCATGCATTTTAGTAAATTCTAACAACATCAAATTATTCCTCAGGCAATAAACGCTCTCTTTCCCATAGAGATTCTATGCTTTCACGTTCACGAATTAAATATGCCTTGTCACCATCGACCATAACTTCAGCAGCACGACCACGGGAGTTATAGTTTGAACTCATGACAAAGCCATATGCACCTGCACCTAACACCGCTAATGTGTCATTTTGTTGCAGTGCCAACTCGCGATCTTTACCTAAGAAATCACCTGTTTCACAGATTGCTCCAACAATATCCCATGTTTTGCTTTCTGTATCTTGACGAGGCGTTACTGCCTGAATGGAGTGATATGCCTCATACAATGACGGACGAATTAAGTCATTCATGGCTGCATCAACAATCGCAAAGTTGCGATGATTGGTTGGTTTAAGCAAATCAACTTTGGTGAGTAATACACCTGCATTGGCACTAATGCTACGACCTGGCTCCATATAAACTTTCAAGCCCAGTTTTTCCAAGGCTGGACGCATCGCATTGGCATACTCTGCATCTGTTGGTGGAACTTCATCGTTATACGTCACACCCAAACCACCACCGATGTCGATGTGTTTCAGTTCAATGCCTAACGCTTTGAGTTGCCCGATCATCAAAATCATACGATCCAGTGCATCGACAAAGGGTTGAGTTTCCGTCAACTGCGAACCAATATGACAGTCAATTCCCACAATCTCTAAATGCGGCAAGCTGTGTGCATATTGATACGTTTCAAATACGCTGTCACTTGGAATACCAAACTTGTTTTCTTTTAAACCCGTTGAAATATATGGATGTGTTTTCGCATCGACATCTGGGTTCACACGCAATGAAATCGGCGCTGTTTTGCCTAAACGTGCTGCCACTTTTTCAATACGGTCAAGTTCTGCATAAGATTCAACATTGAAACATGCAATACCAACATTTAATGCTGTCTCAATATCCGCTTCAGATTTACCTAAGCCTGAGAATACCACCTTGTTTGGGTTACCGCCTGCCGCCAAAACACGTGCAAGTTCACCACCCGTGACAATATCAAATCCCGCACCCAACTTTGCCAAAACATTTAACACAGCTAAATTTGAGTTTGACTTCACCGCAAAGCAAATTTGATGATCGATATAGCCAAATGCCTGATCAAGATCTAAATAATGCTTTTCAAAACTGGCTTTTGAATACACATAAAGCGGTGTAGAAAATTGCTGTGCAAGCTGTTCCAAAGAACATTGTTCAGCATGCAAAACCCCTTGGATACGGGTAAAACTCATGATAAATCCTTAAATTACTGAACTTCAGAAGATGGTGTAAATGTTGATGTATGGACTTCAGATGCAGCTTTTGGCTGTTCTTTCGGATGGTAAAGCAGATATTTTGGACGAGTGTCCAAGTGTGGATCGTTCGGTAACTGTAAATCTCCCGCCTGACCACAACCGACCAAGCTGAGACCTGTCGCCACCAAGCTGATCACGGCAATCATTTGACGCATCATAGACATCACCTGTATGTAAACTGAAAAGCAGTATACCTTGAACCCTGTTCCGACCAAAGTATTTCTAAATAAAAAACGCCAGTTTAAAACTGGCGTTGGCTGTTGGTGCTGAGTCACTTTTTAGGCTTAAAAAAGAAATATCCGATCAGCAAAATCAAGAACCAGATCGGGCTGACTTTTAGTGCTTTTAATGTATCAGGCTCTAAAGACAAGACATAAATCATGCCGATAAAGAAGATAATCACCACCCAACATGTCCACAAACCACCCGGCAATTTGAATTTAGATTGCTGATGTAATTCAGGACGTGTTTTATAGTAATTGATGTAACTCCAAATAATGATCAACCAAACACAAATAAACAGCACAGTTGATAGCGTGGTCGCAAGTGTAAAAGCTTCTACGGTATTCGGAACAAAATATTGAAGCGCTGCGCCACCCAACAAACAAAATGCTGAAAAATACAATGCATTGGCAGGTACCAAACGCGGACTTAATTTACCAAACAGTTTTGGCCCTTGCCCTTCACGTGACAAACCAAATAGCATACGACTGGTGGAGAACACGCCACTATTCATGGATGACATGACTGAAGAGAGCACCACCAAATTCATAATAATTGCGGCAGCGGCAATCCCTGCATGACTAAACAAATTCACAAATGGGCTGACATTTGGATTAATTCTGTCCCACGGCGTGACAGACATCACAATAGTCAGTGCAAAAACATAAAAGATGATGATACGGATCGGAATCGAATTGACGGCTTTGGGTAAATTACGCTCAGGATCATGTGTTTCTGCGGCGGTTGTACCAACAAGCTCGACACCAACAAAGGCAAAAATGGCAATCTGAAAACCTGCTAAAAAGCCAGTCATTCCTGTTGGGAAAAATCCGCCATTCGCCCAAAGATGAGTAAAGGAAGCCACTTCACCTGTTGGCGAGGTAAATCCTGTAAAGATCATCCATAGCCCAACAGCAATCAGCACCACAATCGCAATAATTTTGACTAAGGCAAACCAGAACTCCATTTCCCCAAACAGTTTTACGGTCACGAGATTCAATCCCATGATAAAGAAAATAGAAGCGGCACAAATCAGCGCACCTTCGGCAGGGCTAAATGGCTGACCTCCATTAAAAAACTGCAAATAGTTGATAATTGCCGATAAATCAGCAATCCCAATGGTGATCCAGCACAGCCAATACGTCCAACCCACAAAATAACCTGCCCAAGGGCCAATTAAATCTGTAGAGAAATCAATAAATGACTTATAGCTTAAATTGGAAAGCAGTAACTCGCCTAAAGCCCGCATCACAAAAAACACCATCAAGCCAATAATCATATAAATGAATAAGATCGATGGCCCTGCAAGGCTAATGGTTTTACCCGAACCCATAAAGAGTCCTGTACCGATGGCACCGCCTATGGCGATCAACTGTAAGTGTCTGTTAGATAAGCTTTTACTTAATTCAGGGGTGTCTTGATTCGACATCTTGATTTATCTCTCCGCATAGATGGTGAGTCTATTAGCTAACTTCAAAATCATCGAACATTCTCAGATATCACTAAGCACTATGGTTTTGATTATTTTTTAGCTAACAAATGTATTTTGATCAATAAGTTACTTCATCAAAATCGCGCCCATCATACGAGCATGAAACTGTGAGTACAATCAAACTAAAGTTATCTTGCACTATTAATGTGCAAAAACAAAAAAAGGAGAGTGATCAACACCCTCCTTTTTATAAAAATCATCCGATTTTATTTTTTGTTTTTCAACTTTTCTTCCCAGAAAGTTGCACCACGAATACCCAATTTTACAGGATCAAAAGGGCTTTGTTGCACAAAGCTATTCTTAAGGGCTTCTTCAGCGATATAATTTTCAAACGAAGAAGCCTACACACAAAATCTACCGCACAACCAATTGGCCCGCATATAACCGAGCTCTCATTAATCGTGGGAATATTGCCATTTGGTTCGATCCAAAGACCCAGTGGTATGCACAATCACAAGGC
>NZ_BKNN01000044.1 GCF_008993995.1 Acinetobacter brisouii | reverse complement strand
CAATTCAGACACAAATCTGGATTGCGATGATCGCCTATTTATTGGTGAGTTTCGCTCAACATTTAGGGAAAACAGGTTGGACAGTTCAACGTTTACTCAGAATAATTCAAGTGAATTTGTTTGAAAGAAGAACTTTAAAAGCTTTATTTTCACCCGATAAAATACCCATAAAACAAGAGGAAGCTCAAATGAGCTTCCTCTTGTGAAAAATTGTGGGACAGCAATGCCTTCAAGGCATCTTTTTTTATGGGGTGATTTTTTGTTTTGTGATGCGTATTAATCCAATACATTCCCCACGATATTACTGATAATACCCTGCATAATATGCGGCCCTTGTTCCTGACGCAGTTCGCTGTACCATGTTTGGGTCGTTTCCTCATCTTTCATATGGGTCACATCGCAACGTTTACGTGCGCGTAACACCATTTCTTTGGTACGTTCATTGCGCTTTTCCTGATAACGGGATAAAGCATCTTCAATGCCCAAAGTATTGACCTGTAAGGCACGTGCTAGATAAATCGCATCTTCCATCGCCTGACAACCACCTTGTCCAATATCAGGTGTGGTACTGTGTGCGGCATCGCCCACCAAAACCACATGCCCTTTATAGAACTTCAAAAATGGCTCAATGTCATGAATTTCAACCCGATTGGTTTTTTGCGGATCGAGTCGCTCAATCAAACTTTGAACCTGTGGACACCAGCCCTTGAAATATTCTTTGAGTTGGTCTTGATACTGACTGCGGTCATTCTCCAAACCGACAGGCAATGGTACATCTAAAAAGAAATAGAAACGCTGATCGGCTACGGGCATGAGTGAAGCACGTTTACCCTCACCGACATAGGTTGTCCATTGTTCTGCTGGTGCTAAATCTTCAGAAATATCCACCAGTCCATTCCAGTTGACATAGCCTGCATAACGGCGCTGAACTTGCTCACCCAGCACATAAGCACGGGTAATCGAGTGTGTACCATCTGCTCCAATCAACAGTTCGGTTTCAACTTCAGCACCATCCTCAAATTGCAGCTTCACTTTGCCTGCTTGTTGCTCCAAAGCCACCATACGTTTACCCAAATGAATATCTTCACGACCAAATTCATCCATGAGCATGTTTTGTAAATCGGCGCGCGATACAGGATACGGACGCTGACCGACTTCTTGAATGAGCGGCTGCAAACTAAATTGCGTCATGGTTTCCCCTGTCAAACCATCGACATAAGCCAGATCATTCATTTGCCCACCCAGTTTGGCAATTTGAGCAGACAATCCTAAATAGTTCAGGCATTTGACGCCATTTGACCATAAAGAGATCGCTGCACCAACGGGAAGAATTTTTTGTGTTTGTTCATAGATGGTTACTTTATGTCCGAACTTTTTTAGTGCAATTCCTGTGGTTAACCCCCCCATACCAGCACCGATAATGACAATTTCCATCTATAGCTCCTGTATATTTATACCGTTTGTTTTATTTTTGATGCCAAAAACGTGCCATACCAACTATTTTGCTCTGAATTCGTTCAATTCCTGCAAAACTGCCACATTTTTGCCACTCTTTTTTAAATAATCAACAATGCTAGTATAGGCAAAGGATTTTATTTCACGACATAAAAACACCCCACAGGAAGAATACATGGCTACCCTACTTGCGCCTGCTTTTGAACTACCAACGCAGTTGACTCACCTGACCAACCTTGCCGATGCACGTATTGGTGCCACGATCATTGACTGTTCTGATGAATTTTTTGCTGAAGCAAAACGCATGCTCAATGCCGATGCGCCGATTTTTGTCGAAGACAAATTTGATGATCATGGCAAATGGATGGATGGTTGGGAAACCCGCCGTAAACGTCATGCAGGCTACGACTGGTGTATCGTTAAACTCGGTGTGGCAGGCAAAATCTCAGGGCTAGACATCGACACCACATTCTTTACAGGCAACTATCCTGCATCGGCTGCACTAGAAGCTTGCTATGCACCCGATGGTCAGCTTGATCAAGTGGAGTGGCACAGTTTGCTGCCCAACAGTGTTTTAGGTTCAAGTCAGCATCATATTTTTGAGATTGCATCAGATCAGGTATTTACCCATATTCGCCTGAACATTTTCCCTGACGGTGGTGTGGCACGTTTGCGTGTGTATGGTGAAGTGCAAATCCAACTTAAAGACAGTGAGCAAACTCTCGATTTACTGGCACTGGAAAATGGCGGACGAGTGATTGCGTTTAGTGATGCACACTATGGTCACCCACGTAACCTGATCAACCCAGGGCGTGGTGTC
Source organism: Acinetobacter brisouii (assembly GCF_008993995.1). Classification (GTDB taxonomy): domain Bacteria; phylum Pseudomonadota; class Gammaproteobacteria; order Pseudomonadales; family Moraxellaceae; genus Acinetobacter; species Acinetobacter brisouii_A. Next base: position 23,175 of record NZ_BKNN01000044.1, on the reverse strand, counting down.
AACATGGGTGACGGCTGGGAAACCAAGCGTCGTCGCGCCCCTGGTTTTGACTGGTGTGTGCTGGCTTTGGGACAAGCAGGCGCTATTGAAAAGATCGAGATTGATACGGCTCACTTTAAAGGTAACTTCCCTGCACAAGTGTCGATTCAAGCCGTGTATGTGGAAGATGCCACCGATCCGCAACTGATTCCACAAAGCATGTTTTGGCCATTTTTACTGGAAGCACAAGACATGCAAATGGATCATGTGCACAACTATATTAATGAAGTGTTAGCGCACGAAAAAATCTCGCATATCCGCGTCAACATGATTCCAGATGGCGGCATTAGCCGTATTCGTTTATGGGGTAAAGTCACAGGATGAGTGAAATCACCGTTCAGATTGAACCGTTAAGCATTGAAAGCTTCGCCGAATTCGGCGAAGTGATCGGCTGTGCAGGACATGATTTTTTTCATATCAATGATGCACATACCGAGCGTTATCACGCATTGGTACAGACTGAAAGCGACGCAACAGGCAAGATTGGCATCAGTATTTTCCGCAATATCAAAACCACAACTTTGCCGTTGCAGATTGATATGCTGGAACGACATCCAATTGGCTCACAAGCCTTTATTCCAATGCAGGGACAAAAATTCCTGATTGTGGTTGCTCCCAATTTAAATGCTGAACAGCCTGATCTACAGTGTATTCGTGCCTTTATGTCAGATGGTACACAAGGCGTAAATTACCGTGCAGGAACATGGCATCATCCACTTCTGACTTTGGAAAGTCCAAGTGATTTTGCTGTGGTTGACCGACTCGGTACAGGTCACAACTGTGATGTATTCAGGTTTCCTGAATCGGTACTGATTCAAGAATAGGATTCTGGTTAGGCTGTTTCGGCAGCCTGTCTGCTAAATTACTGGAAAGATTTAATTCTTTTGTTTTATGATCTTGAGATAACACCACATTATAGTAGGTCAATCATGGCAAAACTCTTAAATACCAGTGCAACCAATTTCTTCCTTGAAGAACTGATTAAAAATGCCAAAGAGCGTTTGATTCTGATTAGCCCTTATTTACGCTTAAATGACCGTATTAAAGAATTACTCGAAGATAAAAACCGCCTAAAAATTGATATTCGGATTGTCTACCGCAAAAGTGATTTACATCCTGACGAAATTAAATGGATGCAGCGTCTTGACTATATTCGGGTCAGCTTCTGTAAAAACCTGCATGCAAAATGCTATATTGAATGAAAATACTTGCATTATTAGCAGCTTAAACCTATATGAATTTAGCCAAATTAATAATAATGAGATGGCGCTAATTTTTAAAAAACATAGTCAACAAGATATAATGATGAGTCCAAGCTTCGATCTTTACTGCCAAACAAGCACACCAAACTTTTATGGTCACATCTCGAATGATGCCAATACGCCAACTTATTTTAGGGCAATTATTCCAAATAGTACGTTCGACTTAGCATAAACTTTCTTATACAAAATTAAAGTTTTAAGACGTCTATCCCTACAGAATATAGATATAAAAGCCTTGAACAATATTTCACAAGGATGAGCAGCATGTCTGCTCAAAGTCTATTTTTATGAGAAATATTTTTTGACTCAAAAAGTTGCGGATGACATTTTCGCGTATCCCATTTTTGAAGCGTACATCAAACGCAGATCAATCTACCCCTTATCTTGTACCAGACTATGCAGATACGCCACCGCAGCCGTGCGGTTTTCCACTGCCAGTTTGGCAAAAACATGCTCAAGGTGCTTATTTACGGTACGAGGACTCAGTGCCAAAATTTCTGCAATATCTTTATTGGTTTTTCCTAAAATCAGCCAGTGCATGACTTCTGCTTCACGCTGGGTCAGTTGCGGGCAAAACTTCAAAATTTCCGCCACGCTTAAGGTTGCAGTCGCCAGTTTGATTTGTACCAAATAATTTTGATTGCTACGTTCAGCGTGCCACGGTGTCAGCAACAAAAGCTGTAAATTTTGCGTAGGGGTCGCATAGCTACAACTCATCAAACGCTTGGGATCTTTGTCCTGTTTCAGTTCGCTAAACCAGTGCTTGAGTCCCTGTGCAAAGCCTGCACTGTCAGGTAAGCATTCTTGTAAAATTTGCTCGGCTTTTTGGGTTTGCCACAGCATTTTCCCTTCGGAATCGAGCGCCAAAATCGCGGTTTCAGTGGCATCAATTACCTGTTTTTGCTGCTGTAACAGCTTGGCATGCGTCAGATGTGTACGCACCCGCGCCAGCACTTCTTCGATATTTAACGGCTTGGTGACATAGTCCACGCCCCCGACCTGAAAACCATGCACAATATGCTCGGTTTCCGACAGCCCTGTCATAAAAATCACGGGAATAAGCTGGGTAATCGGGCTGGCTTTGAGTTGCAGACAGCTTTCAAAACCATCCATATGTGGCATGTTGCCATCGAGCAAAATCATGTCGGGCTGACAGCGATGGGCAATTTCAATCGCACTTAAACCATCGGTGGTGACCAGCACCCGATAGCCTGCCTGATCAAGGCTTTCATGCAAAAGCCCTAAATTTTCGGGCACATCATCCACAATTAAAATTACCGCATCATGATTATTCATCAATGCTAAAGTCCTGAAGCTGCTGTTTGGCCATTTTAAGGTCAAATTTTTGCACAGATTGTGCCAACTGCAACCATAATTTTTGCTGTTCAGGAAAATTCTGCTGATACTGCTGTAGAGCCTGCTGCGCCCCGCGAATATACCCCTGACTTAGCACCTCCTGTAAATGTGCCAAAGCTTGCGGCAAGCTCTGTACTGAAGTTGCTGATAATGTTTCAGTAACTTTCTCTGCGTTTGATGATGATGCTGGCTGAGTCGATTGCATTTGATTGGGCAAATTGGGCTGCTGCGCTTGCTGCTCGGCATTCAGCCACGTTAAATCCAGTTTATCGCCAATTTTGCTGAGCAATAAATTCAGATCAATCGGTTTCAGTAGAAAGTCTTCTGTCAGCACCGCATCTTGTGGATTCACCGCACGCTCATTGGCATCGGCGGAAATAATCACGATCGGCACATTGGTAATATGGTTTTGGCGGAGCAAACGTGCAGTTTCCCAGCCACCCATCAACGGCATATTGAGATCCATCAGAATCAGGTCGGGCTGAAACATCGGCACTTGACGCAGACAGTCAATTCCCGATTCGGCTTCTTGCAACTCAAAACCCAGCGGGCGCAAAAAGTTAGCAACTAGACCACGATCAACCGCTTCATTGTCCACCACCAAAATCCGTTTACGCTCGCCAACATAACCGGCAATCTGATTGCTATGCAGGTTACGAATCGGATGAATCAGGTCTTTGGATGGTAAATACAGCTTGATATGAAAACTCGTGCCCCGATTCAACTCGCTGCTCACGGTCAGTTGTCCACCGAGCAAATCCACCAGTAATTTAACAATCGGGAGTCCCAACCCTGTCCCCGAAAAACCGCCCTGTACCACATTACGCCCACGTTCAAAAGGCGTGAAAATGCGCTGCAAATCTTCCTTCGCAATCCCGCAACCCGTGTCCTGAACCGTAAAATAGGCGGTCTGAAAACGGTAATCGACCTGTAAACGAATTTCGCCTTTACGGGTAAATTTCAGGGCATTACCCAAGACATTAATCAGCACCTGTTCCAGACGTTTTTTGTCGCTACGCACATATTGCGGCAGGTGTTCACTGATCTCACAGACAAATTTCAAATGCTTCTGCTCAATCTGCGGCTGAAACATTTGTACAATTTGCTGAATAAAATCAGGGAAATGAATATCGACCATATTCAGGGAAATCTTGCCTGTTTCGATGCGCGCCAAATCCAGCAAACCATCAATCAATGACGTCAAATGCTGCCCGCTACGACTAATCACCCCCAAAGCCTTTTCGCCTTGTTCCGAGAGTTTTTCCTGCTTTTGCAATAACTGGCTATAGCCCAAAATACTGTTCAGCGGCGTACGCAGTTCATGGCTAATGCCAATCACATAACGGCTTTTGGCTTCGTTGGCTTTTTCCGCCTGAATCCGTGCATCCTGCAAATGTTGAGAGGTGACCTCATGCGCCGCAATTTCTTCGAGGAGCAGACTATTTTGTTGTTCACTTTCCTGTTCGGCATTGCGGCGGCTTTCATCATTCAACACTAGCCACCATGCTGCCACACTAATCAGTAAAAACAGAATGCAGTAAATTTTCACAAATAGCGCAAACAGTTGCTGCTGCCCTACGGTATGAATCGCGTCCAAGCTGCTTTTTTCCTGCAAATACACCAAGCTTAGACAGACTGCGAGTGCCAGTGCCAAACTCAGCATCACCAGTAAATACAGACTCAAACGGGTATTCAGGCGCTGCGCCCACGTACTCGGTAGGTAACGAATCAGCAGACTTTTCCACTGTTCTGACCAACGCGCATGCGGTTTACAGCGGTCATGGCAACGTGCTTCCAACGAACAGCACAAGGAACAAATTTGCCCGCTATAGGCAGGACAACTCGCCATATCCGCTACTTCATATTCACGCTGACAGACTACGCAGGTTGCCACTGAAGTCATGGCTAAAGCTTCAGGCTGACGGGCAAGGTAATATTTCCCTCGGGTCAAATAGGCAATGATCGGGACACTCAGCATGGCTGTACCCAGTGCAATAAAGCTCGCCAAGCCTTTTGCCAATTCCCCGAAAAAACCCAAATAACTCAGCATCGACAGCAAGGATGCCAACAGCAGCGCGCCCACCCCGACAGGATTAATGTCATACAGATAGGCACGGCGAAACTCGATGCCTTTCGGGCTTAATCCTAAAGGTTTACAAATGATTAAGTCCGCAACCACTGCACCCATCCATGCCAGTGCGATATTGCTGTACAACCCTAAAATCTGCTCAACCGCATGGCTAATACCCATTTCCATCAGCATGATGGCGATCAGGATATTGAAAATCAGCCAGACTATCCGCCCAGGGTGACTATGGGTTAAACGCGCAAAGAAATTCGACCATGCCAGTGAACCTGCATAGGCATTGGTCATGTTGATCTTAATTTGTGCCAGACACACCAGTAGAACCGTCAGCCACAGCGCCACATCTGCCGAGGAAATGCCTTGCTGAAAAGCGAGCCAATACAGATAGGTCGGATTACTGAGTTCAGTCTGCGGGATGGCATAACGATAAGCCAATACCATCAACAACATGCCCATCAGAATTTTGACAAAACCAAAAATAATCCATGATGGTCCGCCCAAAAACACCGCCAGTAACCATGAGCGCGGATGCTGCTCACGCGGTGGCAAAAAGCGCAAATAGTCGGCTTGTTCGCCAATCTGAATCACAAACACAAATAGCAAGGTACAGGCTGCACCAAAATACGTCAGGTTAAATGCGGTTGAATGTGAAGTAATGCCGACAAACTGCATGCTCTGCTCGAGCAGCTGCGGCTGTTTCCACCACACAAAGATCCAAGGCAACAGCAGTAAAATCAGCCAGATCGGTTGGGTAATCGCCTGAACTTTATTGATAAATCCAACCCCTTTCACCACCAAAGGCAAGATGATCAGGGCGGAAATTAGATAGCCGATACTCTGCGGGATATGCAGCGCCAATTCCAGTGCCATCGCCATAATCGCGGCCTCAAACGCCAGCAAAATAAAGGTGAAACTGGCATAAATGACTGAAGTAATGGTCGAACCGATATAGCCAAAACCTGCGCCACGGGTGAGTAAATCTACATCGACATTGTATTTGGCAGCATAGTAACTGATCGGCCAACTGGTCAGAAAAATCAAGCTACACACCACAATCGCTGCCATCAACGCATTGCTAAAACCGTATTGCCACAGCAGGGTCGCGCCAATGGCTTCCATCGCCAGAAAACTCACCGTCGACATGGCGGTATTGGTCACCATCCACGGCGACCATTTCCGTACCGAGCGCGGTGCATAGCGCAAGGCAAAATCTTCAATACTCTCATCCGCCACCCAAATGTTGTACTCACGGCGGGTTGGAATCACCCGTTGCGGGGTTGAAGGTGGCGTTGGCGATTTCGGCATGATGGAATTCCAGCAAGGCATGAACATTCAAGTGCTGCTTGCACTTTGCCAAAATTTGCCGATCTTGACCATGCTTTTATCTTGCATACAGATACGCAATATAACGTATTTTCGATTTTGCCCTGACAGGACACACTGAATGCAACTCAAAAATTCAGCATCGATATCGGGGAGGATGGCGATTATGAGCGTATCTCAAAATTCAGATGTAAACAGCCTGCAAGGCAGCAGTGACAATCAAAAAGCAGTCAACGAAACCCTAGAAGACTATACCCTGCGTTATGCACCACACAGTTTTAGACGCTGGAGTCCAAAAGTGGTGGCGATTACCGCACTCGGTGGCATTGCCTACCTCGCGGACTTCTCGATTGGCGCGAGTATCGGCATGTCTTACGGTACCACCAATGCCGTGTTCTCGATTTTATTTGCCGCAATCATCATTTTCCTGACAGGGATTCCGCTCGCCTATTATGCTGCGCGTTATAACATCGACCTCGATCTGATTACTCGTGGTGCAGGTTTTGGCTACTTCGGTTCGGTGCTGACCAGTATTATTTTTGCCAGTTTTACCTTCATTTTCTTTGCGCTCGAAGGTTCGATCATGGCGCAAGGTTTGCTACTCGGCCTCGGTATTCCGCTGTGGGCAGGCTATTTGCTTTCGACCTTTATGGTGATTCCACTGGTGATTTACGGCATGAAAGCCTTGAGTAAATTACAGGTCTGGACGACTCCTGTCTGGTTGATTTTGATGATCGGCCCTGTGGCCTATCTCATCAATAAAGAGCCAAATCTGGTGGGTCAGTTTGCTCAGTTTACAGGGCATGACGGCTTTGCCCCGATGGATATGGCTGCAATCATGCTCGGTGCAGGCGTGTGTTTATCGCTGATCATGCAAATTGGTGAACAAATTGATTACCTGCGCTTTATGCCAGCCAAAACCAAAGACAACAGCAAACAATGGTGGGCAGCCGTCATTTCCGCAGGGCCGGGTTGGGTGGTTTTAGGTGCGCTCAAACAAATCATCGGTGCATTCTTAGGCTTCTACTTGCTGACCAAATTACCAGGCGTGAATGCTACTGAACCTGTACAACAGTTCAATGCCGCTTTCCATGATATGCTTCCAGGTTGGTTAGCCTTGGCGTTAGCGGTGATTTTAGTGGTCATTTCACAAATCAAAATTAACGTGACCAATGCTTACTCAGGCTCTTTGGCGTGGACCAGTGCGTACACTCGCATCAGCAAACATTATCCAGGTCGTATTATCTTTGTCTTGGTCAACTTGGCGATTGCCCTCGCACTGATGGAAGGCAACATGTTCGCCGTGTTGGGCAAAATTTTGGGCTTCTACTCAAACTTTGCCATCGCTTGGGTGGTGGTGGTTGCCACTGACATTGCCATCAACAAATATGTCTTGAAACTCTCACCGAAAGAACCTGAATACCGCCGCGACATGCTTTACAACATCAACCCTGTGGGCATGGTGGCTTTCCTTGCCGCAGCAGGTCTTTCGATTGCAGCATTCTTCGGATTATTCGGCAGTTTCCTTGCAGCCTACTCACCATTGATTGCGCTTGTGGTTGCCTTTGTGCTGACCCCAGTGATGGGTTTGGTGACAGGTGGAAAATACTATATTAAACAAGAGCATGATGGTATTAAAGAACCGCGTTATGACGCTGAGGGAACCCCTATGGCAACTGTGTATAGCTGCGTGGTGTGCGATGAAGCTTATGAACGCCCAGATGTGATGTTCTCACACAAACATAGCGGTACGATCTGCTCACTCTGTAAAACTTTGGACAAATAAATTTCTTCCATAAATGTCTACACCCTCTTTATTTTTCTCCCATAGGGAGAAATAACAAGGAGTTATGAAAGAAATCTAATCATTAAACCCACCAAAACTCGAACAACACCCCTTTTTTACCCCCAGCGATGTCCCCCAACATCGCTGTTTTTTATTTATTGGGATGATGCAACACGTCGATTAAGTCGCATCAAACAATTGCAGTAATTCATCTTCACTAAAGGACGTATTGATCTGACTGTTTTTCGATAAAATCGACTGCGCCAGTTGCGCCTTGTTTTTCTGCATCAACAGGATTTTTTCTTCAATACTCTGATTCATCAGCAGTTTATAGACAAATACAGGTTTGTCCTGCCCGATGCGCCATGCCCGATCCGAAGCCTGATCTTCTGCGGCAGGGTTCCACCACGGATCATAGTGAATCACGGTATCGGCAGCGGTCAGGTTCAGCCCCACCCCGCCTGCTTTCAGGCTGATCAGAAAAATCGGCACTTCACCCGACTGGAAACGCTGAATCACATCATCGCGTTTTTGGGTCTGACCTGTCAGTTTGACATACTCAATGCCCTGTTTTTGCAAGGCATCACCAATCAGACTGAGCATGCTGGTAAATTGCGAAAAAATCAGAATCTTACGCCCTTCCTGCAACATGTCAGGCAAGGTATCCATCAAATAATCGAGTTTGGCAGAATGAATCTTGTGACTGTTCATGCCTTCCAGATTGAGCAAACGCGGATGGCAACACACCTGACGCAATTTCAGCAAGGCATCCAAAATCTGAATATGACTGCGTTTTAGCCCACGCTCCGCCAGAATGCGACGCACATTGCTTTGCATCGCAGTACGCAGTGCTTCATAGAGCTTGAGCTGTGCATCATTCATGTTAATATTGACTTCAATGGTGGTTTTCTTCGGCAGCTCTTTCGCCACTTCATTTTTCAGACGGCGCAAAATAAACGGACGAGTACGCAGCACCAATTTTTCTTGTAAATCAACACGCTGCTGTCGCTCAATCGGGTAGCGATATTTGCGGTTAAAGTGGTCTTGAGTCCCCAAGAAACCGGGCATTAGAAAATGGAACAACGACCACAACTCACCCAAATGGTTTTCTAGCGGCGTCCCTGTCAGGCACAAGCGATGCTGTGCTTGTAACTGCCGTGCAGCTTGTGAAACTTTGGCATTCGGGTTTTTAATGTAATGCGCTTCGTCGAGCACCGCCATGTGGAACTTGTGATCTTTTAACAAATGAATGTCACGTGCCAACAACGGATAGGTACTGATTACTACATCGTATTCCACCAAACGCTGAAAATGCACATGACGGTTATGCCCGTGCAACACCAACACTTTGAGTTGCGGTGCAAATTTTTGTGCTTCTTTAAACCAGTTCGAAGTGAGTGAGGTCGGGCAAATGATCAGCACAGGAGTTTTATTGAGCTGCCCTGCCTGCTGCTGCAACAAGATATGTGCAAGCGTTTGCGCGGTTTTCCCCAAGCCCATGTCATCAGCCAAGATGCCGCCATGACGAGTTTCGGTCAAAAACTGCAACCAGCCCAAACCTTGCTGTTGATAACTTCTGAGTTCTCCACAGAAACCTTCAGGTGTTGCCAAAGCCTGCTGCTCACCTTGCTGCAACCGCTGAATAAACTGTTTTAAACGATCGGCATGGTATAGATTTAAATTTAAATCGGAGGCTTGGGACAACAGCGCGACATCATAGACATCCAATTGAATGTCATCATCCTGATTAAACAACTGGTTGAGATGAACCAGAATCGGCTTAATGTCTTTAAAGTAAATCAGCAGACTCGGCGCATTGCTGATGGGAACCACAAAATAATGTTCTTCATCAAACTCATGCAACCGCTGCATGTCGAGCAATTTCGGATGCAACTGAATCAGACGTGCCAGTAATTCCGCCAGATTATGTTTATTACCCCGTTGATCCTGAATGGTCATGCCGATATTAAACCATTCATAACGCTCATCGGCTTGGCTCAGAGCAACATCGACATGTTGAGCAAGCTGTAAATTAAACAGGCTTTGTGCGCCATGCTCGACTGTCCAGCCCAATTTCTCAATCAGATTGATCGGCAGTAATGCTGCAATCAATTCATGCGCATCAATACAGACCAAATTTTGAGTATCAATATGCGGAAACCGAATATGCGGAAGTTGTTCAAACCAAGCTGTATCGGGTAAACATTGCCAAAATTTTTCGAGTAATGCCTGTTCTTGTTCAAGATCACGCATTTGCCGCACAGGCTTTTGCTGTTGCTGTCCGACAAAACTGTCTTCAGGCGTATTGGCTGCGACACGCCCCGTAGGATAGTCAAAAAATACACTGGCACAAGCCAATTCATTTTTTGAAAACATCCGATCTATCTGTATGTGATCACCAAAACGTAGAACTGCTTTGGGCTGACCTGAGATTTTTTTCAGCTTTTGGTCTGAGGATGCCAGCGTTACATTTTGATCGACCCGATAACGCTGTAAAGTCTGCTCCATTTCTTCAAGTAAATGACTTGGAATCGATGGCATTTTCAGGAGATCATTGATAATTTCATAACGATATTCTGCATCGACCAGACCAATGGTTTTCTGCTTGGTATCGACATAAGTCACAGGCTGTGTATTTAAAATACGGATGTGCTGGGCATGTTTTAACTCATGCTTACTGCCCAGTGCATAAATATCGGCAATCAACAGTTCAGACTGACCATCTGCCTGCGTTTCCCAAGTAAAATCCAGTCGATACACCGCATCTGACCACTGCAATATAGGGTTTTTATAATCATTGGCATACAACCAGCCATACTGTGCGGCTTGCTGTAACAAGCTGGCAGGCAAGCCTTTGAGGCTTAAGCTATGTGGCGGAAGCAGGTGATCTTTTTCGGTATTTAATGCACTATAAATCTGCTGAAACAGCACACGCTCTTGCACTGTGGCATCGACATGTGAATTTAGAATATTGGCATAGTTGGTATATTGTTTGGCTTCACGCAATTCGCCCTGTTTGTTACGGCGAACCTTATACAGTTGCAGGGTATTTAGCCCTGTTTGCTGACGCTCTACGATATAAATAAAATGATTTTCATCTAAAAATTCAGGCGTTTCAGTGCTGACCTGAAAGTGATTGAGTGTCGACTCAAAACGCTGTGACCATGCTGAACGGTTTTCCTGAACAGGTGAATGAGCAATCAACTGATGCTGCACGGCATACTGCACGATAGCGGCAGCATGTTTACAGTGATCGCCCACGGGGCAACTACAACGGGTCTGTACAACCTGTTGTTGATTGGCATCGAGCGTTACACGAGTGCGATAAGGCTGCCGCCCTTGAACTTGGGCTTCGATTAACCATTTGTTGGTCGGTTGAGCATGTACTGAAATTTGTTCGGCATCAATCTCACTGATATATCCGCGACTTCGCTCAATGGTCGCGCGATCAAAAGTTGAAAGTAATTGAACAATCTTCATATTTCCCAAACGTCATGACACTAAACTAAAACGCAAGCAGCTATAGTAACGATATTGGCTTTAAAAGTGCATGCTTTTTTAGGGACAATAAAAAAAATCTCTTATCTATTCGGATAAGAGATTTTTTATTTTGGTTCAGTTCAGCGCTTTTAGAACGGCAAATCGTCATCTAAATCTGCGGGTGCAGGGGCTGCCGCTGGTTTTGGTTTCGCAGCTTGATTATTGAAACCACCTTGCGCATTGTTGTTGCCATAACCGCCTTGGTTCGCATTATTGTTGCCTGCGCCATAGTTGTTAAAACCACCGCCTTGTCCGCCCGCTTGCTGGTTATTAAAGCCCGTGTTTTGACCATAACCACCGCCGTAGTTGTTACCACCTTGCTGATTATTATTGTTAAAACGAGGTTGACCATAACCAGCGTTATCGCCCGCGCCCTGTTCAGACTGACCACGAGTTGAGTCTAACATTTGCATTTGATCGCCACGAATTTCAGTGCTGTAACGCTCCTGACCATTTTGATCTGTCCATTGGCGGGTACGCAATGAACCTTCGATATACACTTTCGAGCCTTTACGCAAATATTGCTGTGCAATTTCACCTAAACGGTTATGCAAGACAATACGATGCCATTCTGTTTGTTCTTTGCGCTCACCTGTACTTTTATCTACCCAAGAATCACTCGTTGCGATAGAAAACTGGGTTAAAGACCCACCATTTGGAAAGGTCTTAGTTTCAGGATCTCGACCTAATGTACCGACTAAAATAACTTTATTAACACCACGCATTCGCTACTATCTTCCTATATGTTTCTACGTTTTACTTTATAAGAGTTATCTTCAAATGACTAGCTCTTTGCCTAACAAGTGCGTTAAATGTTGTCGTGCAGATTCATCGAGCTGCTTTTTATCTAGTTTCACGTAAGCGACTTGCTGATCCAGCATGACCACCACTTCTTCAATACCATGAATTCCCAAAAGCTGGGAAGTCCATTCATCCGTTTGTTTACCCTCAGGCAAACGCAAAATCACAGAAGTTAAATAACGTGGTTGCTGCAAACCAAAGCTGACCAAAGTCCAGATCAGTGCAATTCCAGCCAGAATGCCCCAACCTGTTGACGCATTATGTAACATTAATAATTGACCGCCGAGTGTACCCCCGAGGAATGCACCAAAGAATTGAGCACTGGCATTCACGCCCATGGCTGTCGCTTTGGATTGGATCGGTGCAGCTTTCGACAACCAAGATGGCAATAATGCTTCCATCACATTAAAAGCAACAAAGAAGATGCCTAAGCCAAGCAGCAAGGTATATTTCGAGTGATAACCAAAAGCCAAGACCAACAAGCCCACAACCACACCAACAATCGCACCCAAGAAAATGCCACGCATCTTACGGTGTTTTTCAGCAATGATAATGCTTGGAAACGAACAAAATACCCCGATCAGCAACAAGGGTAAATACACTAAACCATGTTTTGATAAAGGAATGCCTGCATATTCAATCAATTGCGATGGCACATAAATGAACATCGCTGTGAGTAGTAAATGCAGTGAAAAAATAGAAAAATGCAGACGATTCAGATCTGCCATTTTCAGCACATGTTTAAGCTGCTGCAAATAACCATGTTGAAAATTACGATGGTGACGTGTGGTTTTCGGCACCAAAAACAACATCATAATGGCACACAGCCCCATGATGGTGGTGACCCAAAATAATCCAGAAATCCCCACAATATGCGTCAACCAAGGCCCGATACTAAAAGCGACCACAAAGGACAATCCGATACTCATGCCCATGGCTGCCATGGCTTTGGTACGGTTTTCTTCTCGGGTGACATCGGCAAGTAATGCCATGACCACCGCAGACACCGCACCTGCTCCTGCAATTGCTCGTCCTAAAATCACCCCATAAATGGTATGTGACATGGCTGCAATCGCACCGCCCAATGCGAATAACAATAAACCAATTACCACCAATGGCTTACGACTAAATCGGTCTGCCCATAAACTAAATGGAATTTGTAAAATGGCTTGAGAAAGCCCATAAACACCAACAGCAAAACCCAGCAATGCAGGAGTTGCGTATTGATAGGTCTGCCCCGCCACAGCAAACACAGGAATAATCATGAACAATCCCAACATGCGTAAGGCAAAAATACTGCTTAAAGCAAAAGTGGAACGACGTTCTAAGGCATTCATCATATCAATCTGTAATCTCTTGGGGGACGTTTGAGCAAAGCATAAAAAATGGGGCACAAAATATTGTACCCCATCATTTTATACATTTTTCTGAAATTTGGCTTAATCAGTCGTAGGATGTTTACGATATTGAATTGAGGCAATCACTGCCCACACAATAAATGCAATCCCAATCAAACCTGTCACCACTTCAGGAATATGCATGCCTGTACCGCTAGCAAACATAATCACCGCCAATGCACCGATTGCATAGTGCGCGCCATGTTCCAAGTAAATATAAGCATCTAACGTGCCTTTTTCGACCAAATAAATCGTCATGGAACGTACGAACATGGCACCAATGGCCAGTCCGAGCATAATGATCACCACATCAGAGGTAATCGCAAATGCACCGATCACCCCGTCAAAACTAAACGATGCATCTAGCACTTCAAGGTACAAAAAGCCGCCGAAACCTGCTTTGATCAGACCATTGGCAGCATTGCCTGCATTGCTTTCATCTTCATCGACTTCAGGTTCACCACCCAGTAAGTGACCCAAAACTTGTACGCCAATATAGACCACAATGCCCCAAATCCCTGCCAGTGTTACAGCTAAACGTTCGCTGTCAACCACATGGTGCGCCATGATCAACAGTGAGATCAGGGTTAAAAATACCGACATCGCAGGCACATTCGCCAAATTGGCAAGACGCTTTTCAAGCCACTTAAACCAGTGGGTGTCTTTTTCTTCATCGAGGAAGAAGTTTAAAAACACCAAGCCAAGGAATGAGCCACCAAACGCTGCAATTTCAGCATGGTGTTCAATTAAACGCATCGAATAGGTTTTTGGATCATTCAATGCCATGCTGACCACATCCATCATGTTCATGTTGGCTGTCACTGCCACAATCACAATCGGGAACACCAGACGCATACCAAATACCGCAATAATCATCCCCACGGTGAGGAAAATCATTTTCCAGAAATGATCCCAACTGCGAAGCACTGAAGCATTGACTACAGCGTTATCGAAAGACAAAGATACTTCCATAATCGCCAAAATTGCGGTGATAGAAAGTGCTTGTAACATCGTTGAAAAGCCTGCTGCAGGCCCATGAGTAAAGCCCCAATATGCTGCAATCGCTAAGCAAACGATGGTGAAAAAAAACGAGAAACGAAAATGTTTCATGAACTGACCTATAAAACTAAAATGACCCGTCGCAGTGACATGGATCAACACAAACTACTGCACATTATACCTACTTCTGTTTTTGATGGATTTAAAAATCAAGCGCTGGCAAAACCCGTTATAGTGCTACTTTTGTTTCATCATGGAGTTAACATGCGTTTTTCAGAACAACTCTGGCAAAAGAACCTTGCCCTATATCAAAAAATTGTTCAGCACCCATTTAACCAAGAGTTGGCTCAAGGCACATTAAAATCAGAAGCCTTTCAACATTATATTATTCAAGATTCACACTATTTACTGGCCTATGGTCGGGTACTCGCAGTTGCTGCTGCCAAAGCCTTTGATGCCGATGACATCATGCAGTTTTCTGAAGGCGCTAAAATTGCGATTATTGTCGAGCGCAGTTTGCATGAAGGCTTTATGCAGCAGTTTGGAATTAGCCCTGAACAATTTGCCCATACCCCTTTGAGTCTGGCTTGTCATCACTACACCTCATTTTTATTGGCAACCGCATGGTCGGAAAGTTACCCTATAGTTCTTGCTGCAATTCTGCCGTGTTTCTGGATTTATGCTGAAGTGGGTCTGGCAATTGTTGAAAAGTCAGCTGCCAATAACTCGTATCAAGCTTGGATTGACACTTATGCAGGTGAGGAATTCCATACAGCAGTTCGTAATGTGATTGCCACCATCGACAAGGTGGCTGAACGCTGTGATGCCGATACTTTGGCAAAAATGCAACAGGCTTACCGACGTGGCGCTGAACTTGAATGGCTGTTTTGGGACAGTGCCTACCATCAACAACATTGGTTGGGTCTTGATCCTGCTTAAGCCGATTAAAGCACCTTTCATCAGGTGCTTTTTAATTGTGTCACATATCTATAATTTCATATATACGGATATTCATATATAATATTTTCTATCGACGATGTATCTTGAGTATTAGACATGACAACCCACATTAAAATTTATCATAACCCTGCATGTGGAACCTCACGCAATACCCTCGCCCTGATTCAAAACACGGGTGTAGAGCCTGAAGTGATCGAATACCTGAAAAACCCACCCAGCCAAGCAGAACTGGTGAACATGATTGCCGATGCAGGCTTAACTGTACGTGAAGCAATCCGTAGCAATGTTGAACCGTATGCCAACTTACACCTTGAAGAGCCTCATTGGTCAGATGATGCTTTGCTGCATTTTATGTTGCAGTATCCGATTTTGATTAATCGCCCTTTTGTGATTACTGAAAAAGGAACGCGTCTGTGCCGTCCATCTGAAGTGGTTCTAGATATTTTACCGTTGCCGCAGCTCGGTGCTTTTTCTAAAGAAGATGGCGAACAAATTATTGATGAACACGGACAGCGTGTTTCAGGTTAAGTGTATGGATCAAGTTCAATTTTTTAAATGCCTTGCCGATGAAACTCGCCTCAGTCTAGTGCTGTTGGTGGTTGAACATCAGGAATTATGCGTGTGCGATCTGACTGAAAAACTTCAGCTCAGTCAGCCCAAAATCTCACGCCATTTGGCACTGCTACGTAATTTAGGCGTGCTCCAAGACCACCGTAAAGGTCAATGGGTCTATTACCGCTTGCATGAACAACTTCCAGTCTGGTGTATTGAGATTTTACAGATCGTTCAGCAGCAAGCTCCCCTTTCATTCGCAACCACACTGTCAACGCCAGTGCATTGTTGTGACTAATTTTTAGATGAACCTTACTATGGCTCAATCTCGTTTATCGTTTCTTGATCGTAATTTAACGCTGTGGATTTTTCTGGCGATGGGACTTGGCATTGCGATTTCGCAATTTTTCCCGCAAGCCTCTACAGCAATTGATCATTTAAGTGTCGGTTCGATCAATCTGCCGATTGCAATCGGTCTGATTTTGATGATGTATCCACCACTTGCCAAAGTAGACTATGCCGCACTGCCTGAAATTTTTAAAGACAAAAAAACCCTGACCTTGTCTTTGGTGCAAAACTGGTTGATCGCACCTGTACTGATGTTTGCGCTCGCGGTGATTTTTCTGCATGACTCGCCTGCGTACATGACAGGACTCATCCTGATTGGGCTAGCACGCTGTATCGCGATGGTACTGGTCTGGAATGGTCTGGCTTGTGGTGACAACCAGTATGTTGCAGCACTGGTGGCATTTAATAGCCTGTTCCAAATTCTGTTTTTCAGTACCTACGCATGGTTTTTCCTGAGCTTCTTGCCGCCTTATTTTGGTTTAAAAGGTCAGGTGATCGATGTCAGCTTCCTCGACATCAGTAAAGCCGTGCTGATTTATTTGGGTATTCCATTTTTTGCAGGCTTTCTGACACGTAGCATCTTGGTCAAAGCCAAAGGCTTAAATTGGTATCAAAGCCATTTTTTACCCAAAATCAGCCCAATCAGCTTATTGGCGCTGCTGTTTACCATCGTGGCGATGTTTAGCCTGAAAGGGGGTGAAGTGCTGAGCTTACCAAGTGATGTATTGCGGATTGCCGTTCCACTGACCATCTACTTTATTGTGATGTTTTTCCTGAGTTTTGCCATGAGCAAATGGCTCGGCAATAACTATGCACGCAGTACTGCAATCTCCTTTACTGCTGCGGGGAATAACTTTGAACTGGCATTGGCCGTTGCAGTGGCAACCTTTGGACTGGCTTCGCCTGTGGCATTTACCACCGTGATTGGCCCTTTGGTAGAAGTACCTGTGCTGATCTCACTGGTCAGTGTTAGTTTCTGGATTCGCAAGAAATTCTTTAATAGCTAATCTGATGTATTCTCTCAAGGCAGCTATACAATATAGCTGCCTTAATTTTATAAACTCTAGGCAATCTAGCTATTTACGCACACATCATTTTATCATTCTGTCCTTGTTTGCACTACTGACAGGTCAGACACTCATTCATGTTACCCCGCTGGTACTCACCAGTCTGACCTTCCAGATTGTGGTGGTTTCCTTTGCCAGTTTTCTGGTCTGGTTCTGGCTGCTCAAGCAATATGTGGCTTCAGGTTTGGGTATTTTTTCATTTTTAACGCCCATTTTTGGCGTGCTGTTTAGTGTGATTTTGCTGCATGAGCAAGTTGAACTGAACTTTATTGTCGGCGCAGTTTTTGTCTTTCTCGGCATTGTCGTGATGAACTTTTTTTCTCGGAGAAGCCGCATATGAATTCACAACTTTTTGCGACAGCCTGCATGTTGTTGTCGATGGTGTCTTATCAGGTCAGTGCCAGTTTCGCCAAACAACTGTTCAGCCATGTCAGCCCCCTAACCGTGACTATGTTTCGGCTGTGTTTTGCTGCGATCATTGTGATTGTGATATTTCGTTCATGGCGGATTCTTCCGAAATTTAAAACCCTAAATTGGTCAAATCTGCTGTGTTATAGCGCCTCATTGGGGCTAATGAACTTGTTATTTTACAATTCGCTGAGTCACTTACCTTTAGGTTTGGCAGTTGGTTTAGAGTTTATTGGGCCTTTAGGGCTAGCTTTATGTTCGATTCAAAACCGCCGCGATCTGATTTGGGTGAGTTGTTCAATCTTAGGAATTGTGTTGATTATTCCGTGGGGACAACACAATGGTAATTTCTCGTTTATCGGTATGTGCCTTGCGATTGGGGCAGGTCTGTTTTGGGCAGCCTATATCTATTTTGGGCATAAAGTGGTTCGGCAAAATATCGGCATGCACATGCTCAGTATTGCGATTAGCTTTTCCGCGCTGCTGCTATTACCTTTGGAACTCTGGCAACATCCGCATGAACTGTTTGCGGTGCAATATTGGTGGCTTGGACTAACGATTGCGATTTTAGCCACAGCCCTGCCTTATGCACTGGATTTGGTTGCGCTCAAGCATTTGGCACGACTGCATTATAGTATTTTAACCAGTCTATCCCCTGTGATTGCCGCACTCACAGGCTGTATTTTACTGGCTGAACAACTTACGGTCTTTCAGTGGATTGCTTTATTGCTGATTGTCACAGCCTCCATTGGCATTGCTGTGAGCAGTCAGCGACCTGCTTCCGATTAAGCCCACAAATACCAGCCATATAACAAAATTCCTGCTGCGACTGCCCAAGCCAGTGTTGCCAGACTTAAGCAATTCAACACCGACATTTGGGTGGCGAGCAGATACACCGCAATCAGGTAAATCGCATATGGAATCAGTGACCATAAGCCAAACAGTGCAGTACGGCGCAGTGCATCTGCCCCTTGCTGCTGAAACACAATCACATGGGCAATCAGAGCAAAGGTTGGGAACAAAGGGACAAGCCCTGCAATATAAAAAGACTTGCTTTTCGACAGCACTGAAATCAACAGCACCACCAACGCGCCCAACATACATTTAAATGCTAATGCCCACATACATCCATCATCATATTTGAATCCTGATCTGCATTTTACAAAGATTTGAACCTTTGCCCATGTTTTATTGCAATCAAGGCTTGCTTTTGCAGCAACAATCACTCAAGATATAAATAATAATCATTATCAATTAATCTTGAGATGACCACCATGCCACAAGAGACACAAGGTACAGAAGCCCTCAGAGCCATGATCACCCTGCGACAATGCTGGTTTAATCATGAAGAAATCTATATTCATCAAGGCTGTTTGCACTGTGGTTCAGCCGCCACTTATTTGTTGTATTTTACCAATCGGGACATTCAAAAGCAGATGCTTGATTTTATCGGGCGCTATAACTGCCACCATTCCAAGCATTTAGACCTGCTCGATTTCAGTCATTTCCAACACGACTATGAACTGTTTTTATCGCAACTTGAGCAAGGCGTGATTCATTATGCTTTTGCACACCAACAACCGCGTCAGCTTACTTTTGAACAGGTTGAATCTATTTTCGAGCGTGAATTTCATCGCGCTTGTGCCTAGTTTTAAATTGATTGGCTTTTCTCCATCGCACAGGTTGTCCTGTGCTTTTTTTATTTCTAAATGCCCGATTTAGATCAGATACAGCACACACAAAGTCAGTAATGCGGGAACAGCCTGAATATAAATAATTTTCTTACTGGCAGTGAGTCCACCATAAATCCCTGCGACCAACACACAGCCTAAAAAGAAGGTGGCAATCGCGTGGGAAAAATCGGGGTTGCCGACCAGCAATGATCAAAATAATCCCGCAGCCAGAAAGCCATTATATAGCCCCTGATTTTGTGCCAAAACTTTGGTCAGTTTGGCTTTTTCCAAGGTGTTGCCAAAAGCTTTTAAACCTTGAGGCTTGTCCCATAAAAACATTTCTAAAATCAAAATATAGACATGCAAGATGCCAATCAGTGCAATTAAAATATTTCCAATCATGATCTTAGATTCTCCTGTGTATTTACCCGACACAATCTGACGCTTAAAACTGTTTTGCTACAGCTTGAACAATTTTAAATCGTTATCATATAGCAGTTTCTACTTGCTTATTACCGAGAGATCTTATGAGTCACAGTCATATCCGTATTCGAGGCGCACGTACCCATAACCTAAAAAATGTGTCCCTCGATATTCCACGCGATAAATTTGTGGTGATTACGGGACTTTCGGGATCAGGAAAATCCTCACTGGCATTCGATACCCTCTATGCCGAAGGACAACACCGTTATGTCGAATCACTGTCTGCCTATGCCCGCCAGTTCTTATCGCAAATGGAAAAACCCGAAGTCGACTCGATTGAGGGTTTAAGCCCCGCAATTGCCATTGAGCAGAAATCGACCAGCCATAACCCACGTTCAACTGTGGGAACCATTACCGAAATTTACGACTATTTACGTTTGCTCTATGCACGTGTCGGAACACCGTATTGCCCTGAACACGACCTGCCGATGGTGGCACAAACCGTCTCTGAAATGGTCGATGCGGTAAAAGCATTAGAAGAAGGCACCGCACTGATGCTGCTTGCACCCGTAGTGCGAGAGCGTAAAGGCGAATACAGCAGCCTGTTTGAACAACTGCAAAGTCAGGGTTTTGTGCGTGCTCGTGTCGATGGCGAAATCATTGACATCGACAGCCCGCCTGAACTGGATAAAAAGAAAAAACATAGCATTGAAGTGGTGATCGACCGCTTTAAAGTGCGTGATGATCTGGGCAACCGTCTGGCAGAATCCTTTGAAACTGCCCTGCGCCTAGGCGGAGACTTGGCGATTTTAACGTGGATGAAAGGCGAACAACCTGACCGCGTGTTTTCAGCACGTCACTCCTGCCCTGAATGTGACCGTGCCGTGGCAGAACTTGAGCCACGCATGTTCTCATTCAACAACCCGTTTGGCGCTTGCCCTGTCTGCGATGGTCTAGGCACACGTAGTCATTTCAGTGCAGAAAAACTGATTCCCAATCCGCATCTTTCCATCCATCAAGGCGCAATTCGCGGCTGGGATCGTCAGCGTCCTTACTACTACAGCATGTTAGAAAAAGTCGCTGCCCACTATGGCTTTGATTTAGATTGTCCGTGGCAAGATCTCAGTAAAGACACCCAAAAGAAATTTCTGAACGGCACAGGCAAAGAAAAAATTGACCTGAGCTATATCGATGAACGCGGACGCAAACACAGTCGTGTCATGGCGTTTGAAGGCGTATTGCCACATCTGGAACGTCGCTACCGCGAAACCGAAAGCAACTATATCCGTGATGATTTGGCACAGTACTTATCCAATGCCGCCTGTGATGCCTGCGGTGGTTCACGCCTGAATGAAATTTCACGGCATGTGAAAGTCAAAGACCACAGTATTGAACAAATCACGAGCATGTCGATTGGCGATGCTGCAGATTATTATCAACACTTGAGCCTTGAAGGGGCAAAAGGCGAAATTGCCGATAAAATTTTTAAAGAAATCCGTGAACGCCTACAATTTTTAGTCAGCGTCGGGCTAAATTATTTGAGTCTGTCACGTTCGGCTGAAACCCTGTCAGGTGGTGAAGCACAGCGAATTCGACTCGCTTCACAAATTGGTGCGGGCTTAATGGGTGTGATGTATGTCCTCGATGAACCGTCGATTGGTCTGCATCAACGCGACAATGACCGCTTACTGCAAACCCTGATCCGCCTGCGTGACTTGGGCAACACGGTATTGGTAGTTGAACATGATGAAGATGCCATTCGTGCTGCCGACCATATCATTGATATTGGTCCTGGTGCGGGCGTCCATGGTGGGGAAATTATTGCCGAGGGCACAGCCAAGCAACTGGCAAAAAACAAAAACTCGCTCACAGGACAATACTTGGCAGGCAAACTGAAAATTGCAGTACCTGAACAACGCATGACCCCACCGAATCCTGAAAATAGCATTCAGCTTTGCGGTGCATCTGGGCATAACCTGAAAAATGTCACGCTCAATCTGCCTTTAGGCGTGATGACCTGTATCACAGGCGTTTCGGGTTCAGGCAAATCGACTTTAATTAACCGCACTTTACTGCCACTTGCAGCAACCGAACTCAACGGTGCAACCACACTAACCGCGGAAAAATACCAGTCGATTGATGGTTTGCAACATCTGGATAAAGTGGTTGATATTGACCAAAGCCCGATTGGACGTACCCCACGCTCAAACCCTGCCACCTATACAGGCGTATTTACTCCGATTCGTGAGCTATTTGCTCAGACCCCTGAAGCCAAAGCCCGTGGTTATAGTGCAGGACGCTTCTCCTTCAATGTCAAAGGCGGACGCTGTGAAGCCTGCGAAGGCGATGGCATGATTAAAGTTGCCATGCACTTTTTACCCGATATGTATGTGCCTTGTGATGCCTGTCATGGCAAACGCTATAACCGTGAAACACTGGAAGTCGGCTATAAAGGCAAGAACATTTCCGATGTGCTCAACATGACAGTGGAAGATGCCGCAGAGTTCTTTAATGCGATTCCCGTCATTCACCGCCGTTTAGATACCTTGATGCAAGTGGGCTTGGGCTATATCCGTTTGGGTCAGGCAGCAACCACCCTGTCTGGTGGTGAAGCACAGCGGGTGAAACTGGCACGCGAGCTGGCAAAACGTGATACAGGCAAAACCCTGTATATTCTGGATGAGCCGACCACAGGTCTACACTTTCACGACATTGCCAAGCTACTCGACATCCTGCATGAGCTACGCAATAAAGGAAATAGCATTGTAGTGATTGAGCATAATCTGGACGTGATTAAAACTGCGGACTGGATTGTCGATTTAGGCCCTGAAGGTGGTTCAGGTGGTGGTGAAATTATTGCAGAAGGTACGCCTGAGCAGGTAGCAGAGGTTGTCCTTTCGCATACAGGACGATTCTTAAAGCCACTGTTACAGGTAGATTAACCTTACTTCAACCTTGCAAAAATCCTATATTCCGCTAAAGGATGCACAGCAACCCTGTGCATTTTTTTTATGGTTTAGTGCCCATTTTGTGACGAATACACACACTGTAAAATTTCTTTCAAAATTATTTGCTTTTCTTCCAATGGTTTTGTAACTTTCAATGTAATATTGTGTAATTAAAGTAACATAATGTAATAATAAAAAAATTAATTA